>NZ_JRKC01000077.1:0-78893 GCF_000800925.1 Microbacterium sp. ZOR0019
CGGCAGGCGGGGGTCAACGTGCGCGTGCTCGCCGGCGGCCTCCGCGGGTGGCAGGCCGAGGGATTCGAGGTCGCGACCGATGACGTGAGCCCGGAGCCCGGCGACGTGGTGCTCGAGGAGATCGGGCGCGATGCCCTCTCGATCGACGAGGCGGCGGCGTTCCCGGAAACCGGAGTCCTGCTCGACGTGCGCGCCCCCGAGCGGTACCGCGGCGAGACCGAGCCGCTCGACCCGGTGGCCGGTCACATCCCCGGCGCGCGCAATCTGCCGACCACGCTCCACCTCGACGACCAGGGGAGACTCCTCGACACCGATACCGTGCTCGCCACCCTCGCGGCGGTCGGGGTGACCCCGGGCGCACCGGTGGCTGCGTACTGCGGTTCGGGCGTGACCGCCGCCCACACCGCGCTGGTCCTGCACGAGGTGGGCATCGAGGCGAAGGTGTTCCCCGGATCCTGGAGCCAGTGGTCGAACACTCCTGGCCGCCCGGTGGCGACCGGCGATCAGCCGGGCTGATCCTCGCGGGGTCCGTATCCCCAGCGCAGGCCGAGCGCACCGGGGCCGAACGCCCGGCGCACCAGGTGCACCGAGGTGCCTCGGGGTGGCGGCAGCGGTGTCAGGGTCACGCCTTCAGGGGTCTCGAGGTGCTCCTCGCACCAGTCCGGGATCGCGTCCGGATGGAAACGGGTCCACACCAGCAGTTCCCGGGCCTTCTGGGCCAGCGCGTGCCCGGTGTCGCGCGTCTCCGGGTAGTCGGGCGGATACTCCGCCGACCACTCGACCATTGCGGTGTCCGGGGCTGTCAGCGGGATGTCGAGCTCGAACAGCACCCCGTGGACCTCGCCATCGGGGTGGGAGTACCGTGCGGCGATCCTGCCTCCGGAGACGGCTTCGATCACGGGTGCGGGCGTGCGAACCCCGGGAGTGATCTCCAGGAACGGGATCGCCGTGATGGTGCCGACCGTGGACTGGAGGATGCTGCGGGTGACGCTGTAGGCGATGTTGCCGTCGGCCCCCACATCGGTCACCGAGTGCGTCGTGAGCTCTCGGGAGGTGTCGGGGTACGACGCACCGAGCGCCTGGAACGCGTCCATGACCGCGCGCTCGAGCTCTTCCTCATCGATCGGGAACTGATTGGGCCCGAGCGGGCCCGTGCGGTTCGTCGACCGGAGAAGCCTGCTCAGGGCTCCGGCCTCGAGCCGGAGGAGGTCCTCGATGTCGGCGAGTGCGGCGAGCGACTGCACGCCCTCGGGGCGTCGGGCGCCGGAGCGCCAGTAACTCAGCGTGGCCATCGAGACCCGGTTGCCGCGCGCGTTGAGCTGTTGCTGCAGCCAGGAGAGGGTCACGTCCCTGGCGTTGATCGCATCGCGCAGCGCCCCCGCGAATGCATCGGATCCGGATCTGCGCGCGTCATATTCGTAACTCATCACAGCCCCCATCCGGTATGTGAAGCCCACCGTCCTAGAGTGAGCATACGACCGCACGCGCATACCTCAGGGGACCGGGTGGGCATGTGGGGTCACTTGGCCGTCGTCGCAGGTAGGGTGCCCGACCGTGCGAGGACCGGCCTGACGCAGTGATGCCCCCCTTGCTGCGTACGTCGTGAAGCCCGGCAATCGATCTGGGGAGATCCGCCGGGCTTCACGAAACCTCCTCCGCACGCCGCGGGCGTTGCGGCTCTGCGCCCCCGCGTAGACTGGGAGCAACACCCCGGAGGACTCTGGATCGTCATGTCTGCCCCTGCTCGCGCATTCACCATGCGCCACGTGCAATTGCTGCGCGCACTGTTCGCCGCCGTCGCCGCCCTGATGATCACCTTCTCGTCGGACCACTCCGCTCCCGTCGGCCTCTCGGTGTTCAGCGGCTTCGTCTTCGTCACCGCGCTCATCCAGCTGCTGGCCGCGTGGCTGGTGCTCCCCGCGGGGTCCCGCTGGCCCTACATCCTGCTCGGCGTCCTCGGCACCCTCGCCGGCGCCGTGAGCGGCATCCCGGCCTGGCGCTCCGACGACCTGTTCTTCATCGTGGTCTCGACCTGGGCGATCCTGAGCGGCGGCATCGAGCTCCTCGCCGGCATCCGCTCTCGTCGAAACGCCGATCCGCTGTCCCGTGATGCGATCACGGTCGGCGCGCTGGGGGTGCTGCTCGGGATCGTGCTGCTGCTGATCCCGGCCGGCTTCGTCCAGGAGTACACGATCGAGAAGGCCGGCACGTTCGTGTTGTCCGGCATCATCCTCGGCGTCGGGATGTTCGGTGGGTACGCGGCGATCCTCGCCGTCTTCCTCGGCATCGCCGGCCTCACCCCGAAGCGAATGGACACCGTCACCGCGGTCTCCGAATCGAACGACGACACCGCCGCTGCGGAGCACGGAGGAACGCGATGAGCGACGAGAAGCCCACCCGTCGGGACATCCTGCGCCCGCTGCACCTGCTGCTGATCGCGCTGGGTTGCGGCGTCTTCGCCATGGTCGTGACGCTGGTCTCGACCGGAGCCTTCACCGCCAGGGTGAACACGGCGATCGCGAACGGCAGCTATGACGGGCTGACCCCGGTGGCGCTCGGCCTCGTGGTCGGCGGTGGCGCGTTCATCGTCACGCTCCTGATCCTCGCGATGCTGATCCTGGCGGTCGACCCCGCCGATGTCACCAAGACCATCGACCGTCCGGTGCTCTACGACGACCCGGAGCCCGAGGGCGAGGCGGACGGCGAGCAGCCCGGCCGCGCGGCGTCGTCGTGACCGTCGGGCGTGCGGCATCCCCTGCTGTTCCGCCCTCGTCCGGAATAGTCGTGCCGTCCGACCGCTTGTTCCTGAAGTGACCGCCCCCGTCGACCGCGCCTCCATCGGACTCCGCTCGGCGCGAGGCCCCATCCTCGGCGCGCTGATGCTCGCCACCGGCCTCATCGCGATCGACGCCACGATCCTCGCGACCGCGGTCCCGAGCATCGTCCGCGATCTCGGCAGCTACCAGCAGTTCCCCTGGCTGTTCTCGGTGTATCTGCTGGCGCAGGCGGTGAGCGTCCCCATCTACTCCCGGTTCGCCGACACGGTGGGCCGCAAGCCGATCATCCTCCTCGGGATCGCCCTGTTCCTGCTCGGCTCCGTGCTCTGCGGGTTCGCGTGGAGCATGCCCGCGCTCATCCTGTTCCGCCTCATCCAGGGCTTGGGGGCGGGCGCGGTCGCGCCGATGGCGATGACGATCGTGGGCGACATCTACACGGTCGCCGAGCGCGCGAAGGTGCAGGGGTACATCGCGAGCGTGTGGGCGATCTCGTCGGTGGTCGGACCCGCGCTCGGCGGCATCTTCGCGCAGCTCGACGCGTGGCGATGGATCTTCTGGGTGAACATCCCCCTGTGTCTGATCGCCGCGTGGATGCTGCAGCTCAAGTACAAGGAGGAGAAGCAGACCCGTCGGCACCGGATCGACTACGCCGGGGCCGTCCTGCTCACGATCGGGCTCACCGGCCTCATCCTCGGGATGCTCGAGGGTGGGAACGCCTGGGACTGGATCTCCGTGCCGAGTGCACTCTGCTTCGGGGTGGGCGTCGTGGCCCTCGCGTTCTTCGCGATGGTCGAGCGGCGGGCGGCGGAGCCGATCGTCGACCTCCGGCTCGCGGCGCGGCCGTTGATCCTGACGACCACGCTCGTGTCACTCGGGGTGGGGGCGCTCATGATCGGTGTGACCAGCTTCGCCCCCGCGTACCTGGAAGGGTCACTGGGCATCGCGCCCCTCCTATCCGGCCTGGCGGTCGCCGCCTTGACTCTCGGCTGGCCCATCGCGGCCGCGAACGTCGGACGACTGTACCTGCGCATCGGCTTCCGCCGCACCACCCTGATCGGCATGAGCATCGCCACGTTCGCGGCGACCGTGCTCGCCGCGGTCTCCTCGTGGCCGAACCCGTTCGTGATGTCGGTGATCGCGTTCGTGCTCGGCTTCGGCCTCGGCTGGTCGGCCGCCCCGACCCTGATCGCCGCACAGTCCTCGGTGGGCTGGGGGGAACGCGGTGCCGTGACGGGCATGAACGCCTTTGCACGTTCCGCCGGGAGTGCGGTGGGCGTGGCGGTGTTCGGCGCGATCTCCAACGCGGTCATCGCGCAGGGTGCGGGCGCCGACGACCCGGAGACGATCATCCACGCCTCGGTGTGGGTGTTCGTCGCCGTCGCCGCGACGGCCATGCTCACGCTGCTCGCTGCCGCATTCATGCCGCGGGATCACGTCGAGCGCCACTCCGGCGAACCGGCCTAGCGGCGAGAACGGGTCAGCGGGCCAGGCGCTCCGCGATGCCGGTGTAGGTCGCGGGGGTCAGCGCGAGGAGTCGCTGCTTGGCGGCATCCCCGATCTCGAGGCCCTCGACGAACGTCGCGAGCTCGGCCGCGCCCACCCGGTGACCCCGCGTGAGCTCCTTGAGGAGTGCGTACGGATCCGTGATCGTGGACCGACCGGCCACCACCTCGGCGCGGATGACGGTCTGGATGGCTTCGGCGAGCACCTCCCAGTTCACGTCGAGGTCGGCGAGCAGCACGTCGCGCGAGAGCGAGATCGCGTTGAGGCCGCGACGCAGGTTGTCGAGCGCGAGCAGCGAGTGTCCGAAGGCCACACCGATGTTGCGCTGCGTGGTCGAGTCGGTGAGGTCGCGCTGCAGGCGGCTGGTGACGAGCGTCTGGCCGAGCGAGGCGAGCAGGGCGCCCGAGATCTCGAGGTTCGCCTCGGCGTTCTCGAAGCGGATCGGGTTGATCTTGTGCGGCATCGTCGACGAGCCGGTGGCCCCGGCGACGGGGATCTGCGCGAAGTACCCGAGCGAGATGTACGTCCAGATGTCGGTGGCGAGGTTGTGCAGGATGCCGCCCGCGTGCCGCACACGGTCGTAGAGCTCGACCTGCCAGTCGTGCGACTCGATCTGGGTCGTCAGGAGGTTGAAGCCCAGCCCCATGCCCTCGATGTACTCACGGGCGATGGTCGGCCAGTCGGCATCCGGGTCGGCCGCGAGATGCGCCGACCAGGTCCCGGTCGCACCCGAGAACTTGGCGAGGTACTCGGATGCCGCGATCTGACCGCGCACGCGCTCCAGACGCCATGCGAACACCGCGAGCTCCTTGCCCATGGTCGACGGGGTCGCGGGCTGGCCGTGCGTGCGGGAGAGCATGGCCGCATCGGCGTGCTCGACGGCGAGTTCGCGGAGCTTCGCGATGACGGTGTCGAGCGCGGGGAGCCAGACCTGCTCGACCGCCCGCTTCACGGTGAGCGCGTACGAGGCGGAGTTGATGTCCTCGCTCGTGGCGGCGAAGTGCGTGAGTTCGGCGATGGCGTCGAGGCCGAGCGTCGAGAGGCGGTCGCGCACGAGGTACTCGATCGCCTTCACGTCGTGCTGCGTGACGGCTTCCTTCTCGGCGAGCCAGTCGATCTCGGCCTGGCCGAAGTCGCGATACAGCGCGCGCAGGCGATCCTTGTCGGCGTCCGAGAGCGGCGTCGTCTCGAACAGCGAGCGGTCGGTCAGGGCGATCAGCCACTCGACCTCGACCTCGACCCGCGCGCGGTTGAGTCCGGCTTCGGAGAGGAAGTCGGCGAGACCGGTGACGGCGCCGCGGTAGCGACCATCGAGCGGGCTCAGGGGCTGCGGCGGGAGCGAAGGCTGGAAAGTCAGGGGAGTCCTCCTGATCGGGCCCCTCAGAGGCGGGGCGTGCGGGGCTGGCGCAGGGCGGGTTCGAGTTGGCGGAACAGACCCCGGGTCGCCGTCTCAATCATACCGAGCACCGAATCGAACATCTCCGCTCCGGCGTAGTAAGGGTCGGGGACATCGTGGGTCGAGGCGTTCGGGTCGAAGGCCATCAGCAGGGTGACCTTGCCCTCCTCATCTTCGTCGCGCGCCCACTCCCGCAGGATGCGCTCGTGCGTGCGGTCGAGTGCGACGACGAGGTCGTTCTCGGCGAACGAGGCGAACGTGAACTGCCGTGCGCGGTGGAGCGAGCCGTCGTACCCGCGGCGGGAGAGCGACTCGATCGTGCGTTCGTCGGCGCGCTCGCCGAGGTGCCAGTCTCCGGTTCCGGCGCTGCGAGAGACGATGCGCGACCCGAGTCCCTGCTTCTCGGCGAGGTCGCGGAACACGACTTCGGCCATGGGGGAGCGGCAGATGTTCCCTGTGCACACGAAGATCACGCGGAAGGGAACGGGGGACGTCACAGGTACATTCTGCCCGCCTCGGGCCATCCTGCACAGCGTGGACGAGTCCCCACCTCTCCACCGGCCGTGGGTATGGCGCTCAGAGACGTCGGCCGATCCCGCAGGCTGAAGCCATGTACTCGCTCTCCCCTGGACGTGTGTTCACCTCCGCCGAGGTCTGGGCTCGGCTCGTCGCACACCGAGAGATCGGGGCGGCCGTGTCGATGCTGGAGGATGCGGGTGCGGCGCTGGTGGGACTCGTCGACGACGCGGACTGGCAGTCCGAAGGATTCCGTGCGCTGCACGACCTGCTGGGACGGCTCCGAGAGGAGACGGGCGTCGAACTCGGACACCTGACCGTGCGCGAGTGGGAGCTCGGAGCGCAGGGGTGAGCGGGCTCGAGATCGGGCACGGCGGGGCGATCGCCGTCGACACCGGACAGCTGCGCGACGTCGGATCCCGGATGCGCGGCGTGGCCGAGCGCTACGAAGACGCCCGTTCCGCGGTCGTGCGAGCGCAGGAGGTGATCCTCTCGGCACCGGCCGCCTGTCCGCAGGTCGATGTGAACGCCTTGGCGGCGAGTGCGGAGCGACTCGACGCCCTGGGGGCCGAACTCCTCGACGCGTGCGTGGGCACGGAGCTGATGGCCGATGCCTTCGAGGTCGTCGAGCTGCGGGCTGAGATCGAGGCGCTGGCCCTCACCGACGCGGCGGCAGCGGCAGCGGCAGAGGCGCGTCTGGAGCAGTTGGTGAGCGGCGACGAGCGGGTCGGGGTGATGGCCGAGTGGCTGGTGGCGGGCTGGGAGGATCGGCGGTTCCAGGGGGCGGGACGCCAGTTCGACGCGGGCGGCCTGCTCTCTCCTCTGTTCCTGGCCGGGGCGTTCATCGGCGTCGCCACGGGGCTCGGCGCGGTGGTCGCAGGGGCGCCGCTGAAGGGGCGGCCGGATCCGATCCGGGTGACTCCGGTCAAAGCCTCGACCCCTGCCGCGCCGCAGAACCTCGCCGGCGCGCTCCGGCGGATGCCGTCCTCGACGGCACAGGTCGCGGTGGAGAAGTACACGATGGCCGACGGGGGGACCCGCTTCGTGACGTACATCGCGGGAACGAGGAACGGTGCGCCGTGGGAGGGCGGGAAGGGGGAGCCGTGGGACATGAAGTCGAACGTCGAGCTGTATCAGGGGCACACGTCGGCGTCGTATCAGGCGACCCTCGACGCGCTGACCGAGGCGGGGGCGGAGCCCGGCGACCGGGTCGACGTGGTCGCCTACTCGCAAGGGGGCATGATCGCGGCGCACCTGGCGACGGCGAGCCCCTACGACGTCGGCATGCAGGTGACCGCGGGGAGTCCGCAGCAGCCTTCGCTGGGTGACGATCAGACGCTCATCCAGCTTCGGCACTCCGATGACCTGGTCTCGAACCTCGCCGCGGGTGGGTCAGCGGCGGACACCGGGTCGGCGGACAGCTTCACGGCGACGCGTGTCGGTGATCCTCAGGCCGGGCTTCAGGATGTCGCGCTGCGGGCGCACGCACTCGAGACGTACATCGAGACGGCCGAGATGGTCGATGCGTCGGATGATCCGCGGGCCGAGGCCCTCGACGCCTACTGGGCCGAGCTCGCCACCGCCGTGGAGATCGAACGCACCGAGTACCGCGCCGAGAGGACACCCCGCTGAGCGGGACGACGCTCCGGCTCGAGGCCGGGGCCTCAGTCGCGGCGGGAGTTCTTGTTCTGCGGGCGCAGGATGAAGCCGAAGATGCCGTTGATCACCGAGATGATGAGCGCGGCGAGCACGCCCCACCAGAAGTCGCCGACCGCGAGGCCCCATCCGAAGCCGCTCGTGATCCATGCCGTCAGCCACAGCAGGAAGCCGTTGATGACGAAGCCGATCAGGCCGAGCGTGAGGATGTAGAGGGGGAACGCGACGATCTTCACGACGGTGCCGATGATCGTGTTCACGAGCGCGAAGATCGCGGCGACCGCGAGCAGGGTGAGCACCAGCTGCAGGGTCTCCCCGGGCGGGAAGGGCGTGATCACGACCTGCAGAGCCGGGATCAGGGTGACGACCCAGATGGCGAAGGCGTTGACGACGACGCGGATGAGGAAGCGCATAGTCCGACCAGTGTCCCACGGACGTCCGCGGCTGTCAGCCTGCTGCCGGGCTGATCGCGCGGACGCTCAGCGTCGGTTCGAGCGGAGCAGTGCGGCGATCTCGTCGAGATCGGCCAGGCTCTGGGCTGCGCGGAGGATGAGGTCGAAGGCGACCTCCGTGTTCATGTCGATGACGATGCTGTTCATTTCGAGGAACGTGAGAGTGATGATCCAGGAGAAGCGCTTGTTCCCATCGAACAGAGTGTGGTTCTGGCTCAACGAGGACAGGAGGGCGGCAGCCTTGACTTCGAGGTCCGGGTACGCCTCGACACCGAACATCGAACTGGAGGGACGGGCCAGGGCAGAGGAGAGGAGCCCGATGTCTCGGATGTGGAGGCCCAGTTCCTCGGCGACCGCGACGGCGTGTGGAAGCTCGAGGTACCGGGTCACGCGTCTTCGAGTTTCTTGAGAAGGTCCGCGTACCGGTCGGAGATGCCGCGGGCGATGCCCACCGCTTGCTCGGTGGTTACCTCCTCGCGGAGGAAGCGATCCGCCGCCTCGATCAGGAGGGCGTGCTTCGACGTGTGTCGTCGTGATGCCAGCTCGCCGAGCTGCGCATCGAGTTCTTCCGGAAGTCGCACCGTCATCGCCATACCAAAATGGTACCACCGTGCATCGGGCGGGAACAGGGCGTATCGACACTGCTGCCACGGCCGCGGTCCTCGTAGACTCGACCTCGTGACCGAGCCGATCCTGCCCCGCATCCGTCCTGCCATCGCCGCACTCGCGCCGTACCGCCAGGGCAAGCAAGCGGGGCCAGACGCGTTCAAGCTCTCCAGCAACGAGAACCCCTTCGATCCGCTGCCCTCCGTGCTCGAGGCACTGGAGCGGACGACGCCCGTCAACCGCTACCCGGATGCCACCGCGACTCGTCTGCGCGAACGACTCGGTGCGCGCTACGGCGTCGAGCCCGACCAGGTGCACGTCGCGTCCGGCAGCGTGTCGATCCTGCATCAGCTGATCCTCGCGACCGCGTCGGAGGGCGACGAGGTCATCTACGCCTGGCGTTCCTTCGAGGCGTACCCGAGCCTGCCGCTCGTGGCCGGCGCGACCGGGGTGCAGGTGCCGCTCACCGCGGACTCCCGCCACGACCTCGGCGCCATGGCGGATGCGGTGACCGAACGCACGCGCGCGATCATCGTGTGCACGCCCAACAATCCGACCGGGCCCATCGTCACCTCGGCCGAGTTCGCCGCCTTCGTCGAGCGCGTCCCGAACGACGTCCTGATCATCCTCGACGAGGCGTACGCCGAATTCGTCACGGCACCGGATGCGGTCGACGGTCTCGCCGAGCGCGTGTTCGATGCGCACCCGAACGTCGTGGTGCTGCGGACCTTCTCGAAGGCGTACGGCCTCGCCGGTCTCCGCGTCGGCTACGCGATCGGGCACGAGAAGGTGCTCGACGCCGCACGCACCACGGGCATCCCGCTCTCGGTCACCTCCGCCGCGGAGAACGCCGCGATCGCGAGCCTCGACGCCGAGGCGGAGCTCCTCGAGCGCGTCGCCGTGATCGTCGAGCGCCGTGACCGCCTGGCTGAGGGGCTCCGCGCGCAGGGCTGGGACGTCCCCGACTCGCAGTCGAACTTCGTGTGGCTGCCCACGGGAGAGCGCACCGACGACGTGGCCGCGGCGTTCGTCGCCAACGACCTCATCGTCCGTCCGTTCTCCGGAGACGGCATCCGCATCTCCGTCGGCGAGGAAGCCTCCATCGCCCGCGTGCTCGAGGTCGCGTCTTCGGTCCGCTGAACGTGTCGCCCGGGCGTCTTCGCCCGTGTTTCTCCGGTTTCCGGGCAGTTGCAAGGGCGTCCTAGGTATGCGTGACCGGGCATGCGGGCGCGGGTAGCGTGAGAGCGTGACCACCTCCGAGACACCCCTTGTGAGCGTTCTGGACGAGACCGGACGGTTCGCTCCGTCCGCCGCCGCTGAGCGATACCTTCCCCTGATCGAGGCGATCAGCGATGCCGAGCTCGAGCAGTTCTACCGGGACATGGTCGTCATCCGTGCGATCGACACCCAGGCGACGAACCTGCAGCGACAGGGGCAGCTGGCGCTCTGGCCACCGAGCCGGGGACAGGAGGCGGCGCAGGTCGGCTCCGGTCGTGCCGCCCGTGCGCAGGACACGATCTTCCCCTCCTACCGGGAGCACGCGGTCACCCGCATCCGCGGTGTCGATCCGGTCGACATCATCAAACTGATGCGCGGCGTCTCGCATGGCGGGTGGGATCCGACCGACCCGAAGAACGGCAACACCCGGCTGTACACCCTGGTGCTCGGTTCGCAGGCGCTGCATGCGGCCGGCTACGGGATGGGACTCGTGTTCGACGGCCGCACCGGAACAGGTGAGGCCGACCGTGACGAAGCGGTCATCGTCTACTACGGCGACGGCGCTTCCAGTCAGGGCGACGTGCACGAGGCGATGGTCTTCGCCGCGAGCTATCAGGCGCCGACCGTGTTCTTCCTGCAGAACAACCACTGGGCGATCTCGGTGCCGGTCTCGACGCAGTCGCGGGTTCCGCTCGTGCAGCGCAGCGCGGGCTACGGCATCCCGAGCGTCCGCGTGGACGGCAACGACGTGCTCGCCAGTTATGCGGTCTCCCGCACAGCTCTCGATGAGGCCCGCAGCGGCAGGGGTCCGCAGGCGATCGAAGCGGTCACCTACCGGCTCGGCGCACACACCACCAGCGATGACCCGACGAAGTATCGCGGCAGCGACGAGGAGCAGTACTGGGCCGGGCGCGACCCGATCGTCCGGATGCGTGCATTCCTCGAAGGCCGCGGCGCCTCGGCGCAGCTGTTCTCCGATGTGGAGGCCGAGGCGGCGGATGCCGCGGAGGATCTGCGCGCCCGCACGGTCGAGCTGGGGCCGCCCAGCCCGGACAAGATGTTCGACCACGTGTACAGCGAGCCGCATCCGCTGATCGACCAGCAGAAGGCCTGGCGCGCGCAGTACGAGGCGTCGTTCGAAGGAGGAGCCCAGTGACCCTCGAGACGATGCCGCTCAGCAAGGCGCTGAACGCGGGGATGCGCAAGGCCATGGAGGACGACCCGAAGGTCGTGCTGATGGGCGAGGACATCGGCAAGCTCGGCGGCGTCTTCCGTGTGACGGAGCACCTGCAGCGCGACTTCGGCGACCGCCGGGTGCTCGACACCCCGCTGGCCGAGTCGGGGATCGTCGGGACCGCGATCGGCATGGCGATGGTCGGGTACCGCCCCGTCATCGAGATCCAGTTCGACGGATTCGTGTTCCCCGCGTTCGACCAGATCACGACGCAGCTCGCCAAGCTCACGAACCGGCACGAGGGTGCGATCAGCATGCCGATCGTGATCCGCATCCCCTACGGCGGGCACATCGGCGCGGTCGAGCACCACCAGGAGAGCCCGGAGGCGTACTTCGCGCACACTCCCGGCCTGCGCGTGGTCTCGCCGTCGACACCCAACGATGCGTACTGGATGATCCAGGAGGCGATCGCGTCGAACGACCCGGTGATCTTCATGGAGCCGAAGAGCCGGTACTGGCAGAAGGGCGAGGTCGAGCTCGATGCCTCCGCTGTGCCGCTGCACTCCTCACGCGTCGTGCGCACCGGCAGCGATGTGACGCTCGTCGGACACGGCGCGATGGTCACGACGCTGCTGCAGGCCGCCGCGCTCGCCGAGGCCGAGGGGACGAGCTGCGAGGTCGTCGACGTGCGTTCACTGTCGCCGGTCGACTACGAGCCCATCCTCGACTCGGTGCGCAAGACCGGACGCATGGTCTACGCCCAGGAGGCGCAGGGCTTCGGCAGCATCGGCGGCGAGATCGCGGCGACCGTGATGGAAAGGGCGTTCTATGCGCTCGAGGCCCCGGTGCTGCGCGTCTCCGGCTACGACACCCCGTTCCCGCCCGCGAAGCTCGAAGGCACCTACCTCCCGGATGCGGACCGCATCCTCGAGGCCGTCGATCGCTCCCTGGCCTACTGACATCTACCTCATGTTCACAACTCAGGAAGAACTCATCCGATCTCGGATTCTCGGGCTGGTTTCGCCCAGACGCCAACGATCTTCCTGAGTTGCGAACGAGACACCAGCCGAAAGGACTCGTCATGAGCACGCAGAACTTCAACCTCCCGGACGTCGGGGAAGGGCTGACCGAAGCCGAGGTCGTGGCCTGGAAGGTCGCCCCCGGCGATACGGTCGCGATCAACGACGTGATCTGCGAGATCGAGACGGCGAAGTCCCTCGTCGAGCTGCCGTCTCCGCACGCGGGGGTGGTGGGCGAGATCCTCGTCGAGGAGGGCGCGACGGTCGAGGTCGGCACGCCCATCATCACCTTCGTGACCGATGCCCCGGCACCTGCTCCGGCTGCACCCGCTGCTCCGGTCGCGGAAGAGGGCGGGGGCTCGGTGCTGGTCGGCTATGGCACGGGCGGCGGCGCGACCTCACGTCGCAAGCGTCCGGCCGAGCGCCCGGTGCGTTCCTCGGTCGGGGTCATCGCGAAGCCGCCGATCCGCAAGCTCGCCCGCGACCTCGGAGTCGACCTCACCACGGTCGCCGCGACCGGCTCCGACGGCGAGGTCACCCGGGATGACGTGATGAAGCACGCGTCGCAGGCGAGTGTCTTCCGCAACATCGAGACCCCGGAGTGGGGGACCGTGCGCGAGGAGACCGTGCCCGCTCCGCAGGCCGCACCGGCAGGACTCGCGCGTGGTCTGGCCCCGACCCAGCCGTCGGCCGCGGGAGACGACCGCACCGAGTCGATTCCGGTCAAGGGTGTGCGCAAGGCCACCTCCTCGGCGATGGTGCAGAGTGCGTACTCGGCCCCGCACGTGACGGTGTGGAAGGAGATCGACGCCAGCCGCACGATGGAACTCGTCAAGCGCCTCAAGGCTTCGCCCGACTACGCCGACATCCGGGTCTCGCCGCTGCTGATCATGGCCCGCGCCGTGATCTGGGCGGCCCGCCGCACGCCCATGGTCAACGCGGCGTGGATCGAGACGGAGGCCGGCGCGGAGATCGCCGTGCGCCACTACGTGAACCTCGGGATCGCCGCCGCCACCCCGCGCGGTCTGCTGGTGCCGAACATCAAGGACGCGCAGGACCTCGGGATGAAGGACCTGGCGCGGGCGCTGAACCGTCTGACGCTGACCGCGCGCGAGGGCAAGACCCCGCCGGCCGATCAGCAGGGCGGCACCATCACCATCACGAACATCGGCGTGTTCGGGATGGATGCCGGAACCCCGATCATCAACCCCGGCGAGGCCGGCATCGTGGCGATGGGCACCATCAGTCAGAAGCCGTGGGTCGTCGACGGTGAGGTGCGTCCTCGTTGGGTGACGACGGTCGCAGGATCGTTCGACCACCGCGTGATCGACGGCGATGGCATGAGCCGCTTCATCGCCGACGTCGCGTCCGTGCTCGAGGAGCCCGCGCTGCTGGTCGACTGAATCCACGCCGTGCGAGCGGCAGCGTCTCACCGGGGCGTGCCGGTCCTGCGTCGCGCCTCGGGAGACGCCGGGTTGGCGCGGAGTCGTGTGTTCCTACGCGGTTCTGCGCGGAAACCTCGCCTATCGTGAGGTCCAGCACCTCAGCCCTCGCGGGAAAGACCAGTTTGACCCGAAGAACCGGCCGCGTAAGGAGATCACGATGATCGACCGAGAACGAGACGCCGAGAGCAAGACCTCGATACCAGGGAAACCTTCGCCGAAGAAGATCCTGAAAGAAGTGACCCACCCCGCGCTGATCCCCGGGATCGGTGTGGAAGACACACCCCGTGTGTTCAACACGAACTGGATCGTGTTCGGCGTCGCCGGTGTGCTCGTGCTGGCGGTCGTGATCTGGGGCTTCCTCGCCCCGGAGAGCATCAGCGCGGCGGGTGCCGCATCGCTCGGATGGGTGACGGACAACTTCGGGTGGCTGTTCTCCCTGCTGGCCGTGGTGACGATCGCCTTCATGTTCGTGGTCGGCTACGGCCGCACCGGCGGCGTCCGGCTGGGCGCCGACGACGAGTCACCGGAGTTCTCGACCGTGTCGTGGATCGCGATGCTGTTCTCCGCAGGCATGGGGATCGGCCTCCTGTTCTGGGGGCCGGCGGAGCCGCTGACCTACTTCATGGATCCTCCGCCGGGCTTCACGGCTGCCGAGGGAAGCCGTGACGCGATGCTCGACGCCCTCGCGCAATCGATCCTCCATTGGGGTCCGATGGCGTGGGCGTTCTACGCGCTCGTCGGTGGGGCGATCGCCTACGCGGCGTATCGAAGAGGCCGCGCTCCACTGATCTCGGCGATCTTCCGGCCGATCTTCGGCGAGCGCACCGATGGCTGGATCGGCGCCGTGATCGACGTCTTCGCGATCATCGTGACGCTCTTCGGTACCGGGGTCACGCTCGGCATGGGAGCCCTTCAGATCGCCAGTGGTGTGGAAGTCGTCACGGGCATCGGGCCGCTCGGAAACACGGGCCTCATCGTCATCATCACGGTCCTCACCGCCGCGTTCGTCGTCTCCGCCGTCTCCGGCATCAAGCGCGGTATCCGGGCGCTGTCCAACATCAACATGGTGATCGCCGCGGTGATCGGACTGTTCATCTTCATCGCCGGTCCCACCCTGTTCCTGTTGAACATGATCCCCGCCAGCGTCTCCGCGTTCTTCGGGGAGCTGTGGATCATGCTCACACGCAACCCCGCCCAGAGCGAGGACGCCGCCGCGTTCATGTCGAGTTGGACGAACTACTACTGGGCCTGGTGGATCTCCTGGACGCCCTTCGTGGGAATGTTCATCGCGAAGATCTCCCGCGGTCGGACGCTTCGGGAGTTCGTCACCGTCGTGATCGTCGTGCCGTCGATCGTCTGCGTCGTCTGGTTCGGGATCATGGGCGGGACCACGATGCTGTTCGAGTCCGAGGGGCGTGGCATCGCGGAGGCGGGGTCGCCGGAAGCGATCCTCTTCGCGGTTCTCGGCGAGCTGCCGTTCGGGGTGGTGCTCTCCGTGCTCGCGATGATCTCGATCATCCTGTTCTTCGTGACCTCGGCGGACTCCGCGGCGATCGTGATGGGCTCGATGAGCCAGCGCGGCAAACCGGAGCCGTCGACCTGGGTGACGATCACGTGGGGGCTTCTGCTCGGCGCGGCAGCACTCGCGCTCCTCCTCGCGGGTGGTCAGACCGCTCTGTCCGGACTGCAATCGATCATGGTGGTGTCGGCGCTGCCGTTCGCAGTCATCGTGATCGGCATCATGATCGCGTGGGCGAAGGAGCTGCGCACCGACCCGTACATGCTGCGTCATCGATACGCGCGTGCGGCGATCGCGCAGGGAGTGCGCCGGGGGATCGCGGAGCACGGCGACGACTTCGTGTTCGGCGCGACCGAGGTCGCCGCCGACGAAGGCGCCGGCGCGGGGATCGACACGGATGATCCTGCCCTGACGGAGTGGTACGAAACCGCCACCGGGCAGATCCCCGTCGTCTCGGCCGAAGACGTCACCCGGACGCTCGAGCCCGGTCGTATCCAGCCTCGGGGGCCCGGCAATCCCGCCCACACCGCCTCCGGAGACGCCTCCCTGACCGTCGGCGAGAACCGGCGGGAGACTCGACTCCGCGCGCGCCAGAAGCCGGAGGAGACGACGGGGGACGAGGAGGGTCGCGACTGACCGCGCGCCGCTCCTCCGCCTTACGCGCTCGCGCGGAGGCGTTCCTCGGCGAGCCGGGGCACGGCGTACTCCCTGGCCGCGCGGCGAGCGGTCGCGACGGCTCCCCGTGACACGACCTCGGCACCGAGCGTCGAGGCGAGGATCTCCGGCGCCGGCAGGTGCAGCTCCTCGGGGAGGATGCGCCGGGCGGCGGTCAGCACGGGCTCGATGCTCTCGGCGACCGCTCCGCACACGATGACGCGCGCCGGGTCGTACATGCTGCCGAGCACGCCGACGATACGGGCGACGGTGGCGCCGACACGAGAGGTGACCAGCTCGGCATCGGGGTCACCCGACGCCGCGAGGGTGAGCACGAGGCGGGGATCGATGCGGTCTGCTGCGACGAGGCGTCCGACCGCGCTGTCCGCCGCGATCTCGCCCTCATCCACCGCCGCCCGCACCTGATCCTCCACCGCGTAGCGGAGTCCGAACGCCGACCCGACGCCCACGATGTGGTCGAACACGACGCCCTCGCCGACGCCGCCGTGCGCGCCGTGCAGCACGTGGCCGTCGACCACCACGCCGCCGCCGAATCTCTCGCTCGCGAGCAGAGCGACGTAGTCGCGGCATCCGATCGCCGCTCCCTCCGTCCCCTCGGCGATGGCGGCGAGCTGCGCGTCGTTCTTGATCTGGACGACGGGAGCCCAGTCGCGCAGGGCCTCGGCGAGGCCGGGGTTGGTGCGCTCCCAGAAGCCGTCGGGGTGCGGAGGGGAGACGCCCTCGCGGTTCACGGGTGCCGCGACGCCGACGCACAGCGCGAGCACCCGGTCGGGCGTCACCTCGGCTTCCGTGAGCGCATCGCCGAGGCGTTCGAGGATCGTCGCGCGCCGTTCGTCGGCCGACTGCGAGGGCGTGAACTCCAGGCGGTGGTGGACGAGCGTGCGGTCGAGAGGGTCGGCCACGGTGACGGCGAGGTGGGTGTCTCCCGCATCCACGCCGATCACGACCCCGAGGTCGGGGGCCAAGACGAAGCGCCGCGAGGGTCTGCCGGAGCGGTACGCGCCGACCGCGCGGGCGTTCGGAAGCTCGCACAGCACGGCGGCCCCGACCAGGGTGTCGATCGCGTCGATGGCCGTCGAGCGGGTCAGGGAGGTGCCTGCCATCGCCTCGGTCGCGGTGAACTCGCCGGCCGTCCAGGCGAAGTCGAGGACTGCCCCCACGCTTGCACGGCCGGTGCCCAGGTCTGCGGAGACTTCTGTCACGACACTTGACCTCCCTGTCTTCTCAATGAGAGAGTACCGTTCGACAGAGTAAATTCGCTCACTAGATTTAGTCTGTGGATTTATATATCGGAAGGACGACGGTGTCTGAGAGACGAACACGAGCGGCCCGAGCGGTGGCCGCAGCCCTGGGGGTCACCCTGGTCGGCACGGCGCTCGCCGGATGCGCCCCGGGCTCAGGAGCGGAGACCATCCGCTTCACCTTCAGCAAGCGCGAGGCGATCGAATTCATGACCGCCCTCGTCGCCGAGTACAACGCGTCGCAGAGCGACGTGCGGGTCGAGATCGACACCTCGGGCGTCGATGTCGTCTCGGCGAGCTTCGTGCGGGGCAATCCGCCCGACATCATGCTCGCCAACTACAACTACGAGATCGCCCGGTTCGTGCAGCGCTGCGCCCTCACCGATTTGTCCGAGACCGCCGCGGCCGCGGACATCCGCGACGACCTGCAGCCGCTCATGGATCAGTACGGCTCCTGCGAGGGGCGGACGAGTGCTCTGCCGTATTCGGTGATGGCCGCATCGGTCATCTACAACAAGGAGATCTTCCAGGCGCAGGGTCTCGAGGTTCCGCAGACCTGGGACGAGCTGCTCGCCGTGTGCGACCAGCTGAAGGCCGCCGGCATCGACCCGTTCTACGGCACGTTCAAGGACGACTGGACCGTGGGGCAGGGCTGGTACGACTACACCGCGGGTGGCTCGGTCGACGTGATCGAGTTCTTCGACGCCCTCGCGGACGAGGGGGCGGAGGTGGGGCCCGACTCCGAGGTCTCGTTCTCGAAGGACTTCGCCGAGCCGATGGACAAGATGATGCAGCTCGCGAACGACTACACGAACGCGGATGCGCCGAGCCGCGGCTACGGCGACGGCAACCTGGCCTTCGCCAAGGGGGAGGCCGCGATGTACCTGCAGGGGCCATGGGCGTTCAGTGAGATCGCGAAGACCGCGCCCGATCTGCAGCTGGGCACTTTCCCGCTGCCGATGACCGATGATCCGGACGACCTCGGCGTGCGTGTGAACATGGACCTCGCCGCGATGATCCCGGAGGGCTCCCGCCACAAGGAGGCCGCCCGGGACTTCCTCGAGTTCCTCTACGAGCCCCGGAACATCGAGGAGTACAACGCCTCGCAGCTGGGCTTCACCCCGACGAAGGGGGCGCCGGCTCCGGACGACCCCCGTGTCGAGGGGATGATCGAGTACTACGACGAGGGCCAGATCTATCAGGGCCCGTCGGTGCTCGTTCCCAAGACCCTCCCGATCTTCAACTACGCGCAGGCGATGGTGCTCGGGGCCTCGCCGACCTCCATCCTGCGCACGATGGACGCGGACTGGGCCCGTATCGCCTTCCGTGCGCCGATCCCCTCGACCCAGGACAACGCGGCCGGTGAGGAGGGCGCATCATGAGCACCACCACGACCCCCTCGGCGTCGGACAGCACGACCGTCATCGTGACGGGCGGCGACCGGAAGCTCCGGCGGCACACGCGTCGCGTCGAGCCGATCTATTACCTGTTCCTGCTGCCCACGCTGGTGCTCTTCACGCTCGCGATCACACTGCCGGGCGTCATCGGCATCTTCTTCAGCTTCACCGACTCGATCGGCATCGGGGAGTGGAGCTTCAACGGGCTGACGAACTACATCGCGCTGTTCAGCGATCCGTCGATCCTGCAGAGCTACCTGTTCACGTTCGGGTTCTCGATCGCCACGGTCGTCGTCGTGAACGTGGTCGCGTTCCTGCTGGCCGTCGGGCTCACCTCGCGCATCCGGTTCAAGACGGGCCTGCGGACGATCTTCGTCATCCCGATGGTGATCTCGGGCATCATCATCGCCTACGTCTTCAACTTCCTGTTCTCGAACTCGATTCCTGCGGCGGGAGCGGCGGCCGGCATCCCGTGGCTCGAGACGAGCCTGCTCGCCAATCCGGACCTCGCCTGGATCGCCATCGTGATCGTCACGGCCTGGCAGGCCGTGCCCGGCACACTGCTGATCTACATCGCCGGGCTCCTGTCCGTCCCCGGCGAGGTGTACGAGGCGGCGAGCATCGACGGGGCCAGCAAGGCGCAGCAGCTCACCCGCATCACGCTGCCGCTCGTCGCGGGCTACGTCGTGATCAACGTGATCCTCGGGTTCAAGGGCTTCCTGAACGCCTACGACATCATCGTCGGCCTCACCAACGGAGGTCCGGGCACGTCCACCCGCAGCGTCGCGATGACGATCATCGCGGGCTTCAACGGCGGCGACTACGCCTACCAGATGGCCAACGCGACCATCTTCTTCATCGTCGCCGTGCTCATCTCCCTCCTCCAGCTGTCGCTGACGCGCGGAAGGAACGCACTCTGATGTCGACGCAGACACTCACCACCATCCCCACCTCGGGCAAGAAGCCGCGCGTGCGCATGGAGCGCGTGAACTGGTCGGGCACGGTCATCCTGATCCTGTGCGCGGTCACCGTCCTCCTGCCCCTGTACGTGACCATCTCGATGGCGCTCAAGACCACCGGGCAGGCGGTCGACGGCAACGCCTTCTCGCTCCCGGCCCCGTTCAGCTTCGACGGCTTCGTCGAGGCATGGACGCTGACGAAGTTCCCCGTCGGCGCGGGAATCTCCCTGCTGGTCACCGCCGGTACGGTGACCGCGACGATCGTGCTGGCCGCGTTCGCGTCCTACGCGATCGTGCGCAACTGGGACCGCCGGCTGTTCCGCTACTCGTTCTTCTATCTGCTCGCGGCGATGTTCATCCCGTTCCCCGTCGTGGCGCTGCCGCAGATCCAGCTCACCGGACGCGTCGGACTCGACAACCCGTTCGGGGTGATCATCCTCGCGACCATGTTCCAGCTGAGCTTCAGCGTGCTGCTGTTCACCGCGTTCCTGCGGTCGATCCCGATCGAGCTGGAGGAGAGCGCCCGCATCGACGGCGCGAGCACCTGGCAGACCTTCTGGAAGCTGATCTTCCCGCTGCTCGCCCCGATGAGCGCCACCGTCGGCATCTTCGCCTTCCTGTACGCCTGGAACGACTTCATGATGCCGTCGCTCATCATCGCCGACCCGGCGCTGCAGACGCTGCCCGTGCGGCAGAACCTGTTCCAGAACCAGTTCAGCAACAACTACAACGTCGCGTTCGCCTCGTACCTGATGGCGATGGCGCCCGCGATCGTGGCCTACCTGTTCACCCAGAGATGGGTCATGGAAGGCGTCACGCAGGGTGCCGTCAAGGGCTGACCGACCCGCCGAACGACACGAACCACCGGAAACACCGGAAACACAGAAGGAGTCCTCCTCTCATGACCGACGCGCTTCTCGCCGAGACCCGCACCGCCGAAGATGCCGCCTGGTGGCGTCAGGCCGCCGTCTACCAGATCTATCCGCGCAGCTTCGCGGACGCGAACGGCGACGGCATCGGCGACATCCCGGGCATCGTCTCCCGGGCCGACTATCTCCGCGACCTCGGCATCGATGCGGTCTGGCTCAGCCCGTTCTACCCCTCGGCGCTCGCCGACGGCGGGTACGACGTCGCCGACTACCGCGACGTCGATCCGCGGCTCGGCACACTCGCCGACTTCGACGACATGGTCGAGGCGCTGCACTCCCGCGGCATCCGCGTGATCGTCGACATCGTCCCGAACCACTCGTCCGACCAGCATGAGTGGTTCCAGGAGGCGCTCGCCGCCGGTCGGGGATCGGCCGCGCGCGAGCGCTACATCTTCCGCGAGGGCAGCGGCCCCGACGGATCCGAGCCACCGACCGACTGGGACTCGGTGTTCGGTGGCAACGCGTGGGAGCGCGTGGCAGACGGGCAGTGGTACCTGCACAACTTCGCCGTCGAACAGCCCGACCTGAACTGGGATCACCCCGAGGTGCGCGCCGACTTCCTGAAGACGCTGCGCTTCTGGTCGGACCGCGGCGTCGACGGGTTCCGCATCGACGTCGCCCACATGCTCACGAAGGACCTCAGCGAGCCGCTGCCGTCACGCGCCGAACTCGATGCGATGGACCGCACCTCGGGCACGCATCCGATGATCGACCGCGACGACGTGCACGAGATCTACGCCGAGTGGCGTGCGGTCTTCAACGAGTACGACCCGCCCCGCACCGCCGTCGCCGAGGCCTGGGTCGAGACCCCGGAACGTCGTGCGAAGTACGCCTCCGCCGAGGGGCTCGGGCAGGCGTTCAACTTCGACCTTCTGGTCGCCGACTTCGACGCCGCGCAGTTCCGGAGCATCATCGCCGACAACCTGCAGCAGGCGGGGGCCACCGGATCGTCGACCACCTGGGTGCTGTCGAACCACGACGTCACGCGTCACGCCACCCGCTACGGACTCCCGGCGCTGAACGGCCGTCCGGTCAAGCAGGGCACCGAGTGGGTGAAGGCCGGCGGCCCGGCTGAGGCGCTGGACCGGGAGGGTGGACTCCGCCGGGCGCACGCCGCGACCCTTCTGCTGCTCGGCCTCCCCGGCAGCACGTACCTCTACCAGGGGGAAGAGCTCGGACTCCACGAGGTCGCGCAGATCACGCCCGAGCAGCGTCAGGACCCCGGCTTCTTCCGCGGCGCCGAGTTCGACGGACTGGGCCGTGACGGATGCCGCGTGCCGTTGCCGTGGACGGCGGGGGGTTCCTCGCACGGCTTCGGTGCCGCGGGCTCGCACCTTCCGCAGCCGGAGTGGTTCGCGGAGTACGCGGTCGACGTGGAAGCGGCGGATCCGTCGTCGACACTGTCGCTGTACCGGGAGGCCCTGCGCCTGCGGCATCTGCTGCAGACCGGCGAGGCCCTGGAGTGGATCGAGACCGGGCGCGACGACGTGCTGCGCTTCGCCCGGCCGAACGGATGGCAGGTGGTGTCGAACTTCGGCACGGCCCCGTTCGACCTCGGTGCGGACGCCGCCGACGTGGTCCTCGCGAGTGCTCCCCTCGACGGCGCTGCGCTTCCCGGCGAGGCCACGGCCTGGATCGCTCCCTCTCACCTGCTCGGCTAGCGACCCCTTTTGTCGCCGAGACCCCCGTCTGTCGCCGAGACCCCCGCCTGTCGCCGCGCGTCAGCGGGGGTCTCGGCGACAGACGGGGGCGTGGACGGCAGGAAAAAGGAGAGGCTCGACTCTCAGTTTGATAATGGTTCTCATTAGCGTTTAGAGTGGGAGCATGAAGAAGCCCGTCCTCGTCCTCGCCCTCGCATCCGTTGCCGCCCTCACGCTGGCCGGATGCTCCACCCCCGCCGCGGGGGAGGGCGACGACGGCACCATCACGGTCGTCGCGAGCACGAACGTCTACGGGGACATCGCCGCGCAGATCGGCGGTGACCGCGTCGACGTGCAGTCGATCATCACCTCCGCCTCGCAGGACCCGCATTCCTACGAGGCGAGTGCCCGCGACCGGCTCACGGTGCAGAAGGCCGACCTGGTGATCGAGAACGGCGGGGGATACGACGCCTTCATCGACACGCTGCTGCAGGATGCGAAGGACCCGCACGTCATCACGGCCGTCGAGTACTCGCACGACTTCCCCGGCAATGAGGGCCACGACGACGACGCGGACCACGACCACGCCGACGAGTCCGCCACCGATGCGCCCGAGGAAGAGGGGCACGACCACGATCATGCCGACGGTGAAGAGGGGCATGAGGGCCACGACCACATCGAGGGCTTCAACGAGCACGTCTGGTTCGACCCGCACACCATGATCCACGTCGTCGAGGCGATCAGCGAGGAGCTGGCCGAGCTCGACCCCGACGGGGCGAAGGACTTCACGGCCAACGCCGACGACCTCATCGCCGACCTGGAGGGCTTCGAGGCCGACCTCGAGGGCATCAAGACGGACGCCGCGGGTGTCGAGGTCTTCATCACCGAGCCGCTTCCGGGGTACCTCGCCGCGGCTGCGGGCCTGACCGACGTCACCCCGGAAGGATTCGCGGAGTCCGTGGAAGAGGGCACCGATGTCGCGCCCGCCGTCCTGCTCGAAGCGCTCGATGTGATCGGCAGCGGCACGGTGGGCGCTCTGCTGACCAACGCTCAGACCGGTGGTGCGGAGACCGAGCGCGTCGAGGCCGCGGCCGAGGAGGCCGGCATCCCCGTCGTCGCCTTCACGGAGCTGCTCGAGGACGGATCGTCGTACTCTGAGTGGATGAGTGACGCGATCCAGAGCCTCGCCGCCGCCGTCGAGTCGTGAGCGGCGGCGCCGCACCGCGCGACAATCCGGTCCTCGAGATCTCCGACGCCTCACTGCATCGCGGCGATCGGGAGCTCTGGTCGGGACTCGACCTCACCGTCGAGCCGGGAGAGTTCATCGCCGTGCTCGGCCCCTCCGGATCGGGCAAGACCACTCTCCTGCGCAGCATCCTGGGGCTTCAGCCGCTGTCGTCCGGCGTGATCAAGGTCGCCGGAGAGCCCGTGCACCGCGGCAACCCCCGCATCGGCTACATCCCGCAGCAGCGCTCGCTGGCTCCGGACACGAGCATGCGGGCACGTGATCTCGTCGCCCTCGGAGTGCAGGGGAGCCGCTTCGGCTTCCCGATCCCGCACCGCGGCGACCGCGCGAAGGTCGACCGTCTGCTCGAGGCGGTCGGCGCGTCGGAGTTCGCCGAACGACGGGTCGGGCTGCTGTCGGGCGGAGAGCAGCAGCGGCTTCGGGTCGGACAGGCCCTCGCCGACGAGCCCGCCCTGCTGCTGTGCGATGAGCCGCTGTCGAACCTCGACCTCGCCAACCAGGTCGCCGTGACCGACATCATCGACCGTCAGAGGCGTGAGCGCGAGGCGGCGGTGCTGTTCGTCACGCATGACATCAATCCGATCCTCGGCCGGGTAGACCGCATCCTCTACATCGCCGGCGGGCGGTTCCTGCTCGGGACTCCGGACGAGGTGCTGCAGACCCGCGTGCTCACCGACCTCTACGGCACCCCGGTGTTCGTGCTCCGTGCGGGCGACCGGTTGGTCGTCGTCGGTGTTCCGGATGCCGAACCGCACCACGACCACGGCGATCACGAGCACGGAGGAGTCGCATGAACGTCGCATCGGTCATGGTGCCGCTCGTCGACTGGAGCGACGTCTTCTCCTTCCAGGACTACGGCGAGCTCGTGGCCCTGCTCGCGAACTCGATCATCGCGGGCGCCGTCCTCGGTGTCGTCGGCGGTCTGATCGGCGTGTTCGTGATGCAGCGCGACCTGGCTTTCGCGGTGCACGGCGTGAGCGAGCTGTCGTTCGCGGGCGCCGCGGCGGCTCTGCTCTTCGGCGGCAGCGTCGTGGCCGGATCCCTCGCGGGCGCGCTCGCCGCCGCGATCCTCATCGGCATCCTGGGGGCCAAGGCCAGGGACCGAAACTCGATCGTCGGTGTGCTGATGCCGTTCGGACTGGGTCTCGGCATCCTCTTCCTCTCGCTCTACGACGGTCGCAGCGCCAACCGCTTCAGCCTGCTCACGGGGCAGATCGTGTCGGTCTCCACGCCGGACCTCGGGTGGCTCATCGGGATCAGCCTGGTCGTGCTGATCGGACTCCTGGTGATGTGGAACCCTCTGCGCTTCGATTCCCTCGACCCGGAATCCGCTGCCGCCCGTGGTGTGCCGACCCGCGCGGTGAGCCTGTTGTTCATGGTGCTGCTCGGCCTGATCGTCGCGGTGAGCGTGCACATCATCGGGGCGCTGCTCGTGATGGCACTGCTGGTGACCCCGGCGGCCGCGGCCATGCGTGTGACGGCCGGTCCGATCGCCGTGCCGTTGCTCGCGGCGCTCTTCGGGTTCGTCTCGGCGGTCGGCGGAATCCTGCTGGCCCTCGCCGGCACGCTGCCCGTGAGCCCGTACATCACGACGCTGTCGTTCACGATCTACGTCGTGTGCTGGATCGTGCAGCGGGCGCGGGCCAGGGTCCGGCGGGTGCGGGTCTGAGACCGTGCTTCCGAATCGCGCAATTGGTCGGGAATCAGCCCGAGATGCGACCATTCACGCGATTCGAAAGGGTCCTGGCCGCTCCCAGCCCTCGCCAACCGCAGCGGCCTAGACTCGACGTATGGCTCAGCGGAACACCTGGCAGCGCGAACGCGTGCGCGAAGCACTCGCCGACGCTCGCGGATTCGTGAGTGCGCAGAGCCTGCATGCCTCCCTGCGCGACGACAACACGGGCATCGGCCTGGCGACCGTGTACCGCGCTCTCGCGGGACTCGCCGCCTCCGGTGACGCCGACTCGCTGCAGAGCCCCGAGGGTGAGGCGCTGTATCGCGCCTGCACGACCCAGGGACACCACCACCACCTGATCTGCCGATCGTGCGGCCTGACCGTGGAGATCGAGGCCAAGGACGTCGAGCAGTGGGCGCATCGCACCGCCGCCCTGCACGGCTTCACGGACGCCGCTCACGTGGTGGACATCTTCGGACTGTGCACCCCGTGCGCGAACAAGCGCGACGCCGAACGGACTGCGAACGCGTGAGCCCCTCGGCAGCGACGGCGACCCGTCACGGTCACTCCCATCGCCCGGCGCCCACTGCGCGCTCGGCATGGATCGGCCTCGGCCTCGGTGCCGTCATCATCGCGGCACTGTTCCTGGTCGATGCGTTCCTGCCGACGCTGTTCCCGGCGTCGCTGCCCACCCGTGCGCAGGACGGCCTCACCCTCGCCCTGAGCGTGCTGATCGAGGCGCTCCCGTTCGTGATCCTCGGCGTGCTGCTGTCGATCGTGGTGCAGGTCTGGTTGCCCGCCGATGTCATCCACCGCTGGCTGCCGAAGCGCGCGTGGGCGCGGCGGGCCGTGCTGTCGCTGCTGGGGATGCTCATCCCGGTGTGCGAGTGCGGCAACGTGCCCTTCGCCCGAGGGCTCATGATGCGCGGTCTCGCCCCGGCCGAGGCGATGACCTTCCTGATCGCGGCGCCGATCGTGAACCCGATCGTGATCCTCACCACGCACGCCGCGTTCGGTTGGGACGGCGGGATCCTCGTCGCGCGCCTCGTGGGCGGATACCTGATCGCGAACCTGATCGGCTGGATCTACAGCCGCCACCCCGACCCCGACGGCATGCTCACGCAGCGCTTCGTCGACACCTGCGACCGGGTGACGCACGAGCCCGGGACGCCGGTGCGCCGCAGCCTGACCCAGTTCCTCATCGAGCTTCGCGCCGTGATGCCCGCGCTGGTCATCGGTTCCGCACTCGCCGGTGCCGTGCAGGTGCTGATCCCCCGGGAGTGGCTGCTTGCGATCGGCTCGAACCCGGTGCTGTCGATCGTGGCCATGATGGCGCTCGCGATGACGGTCGCCATCTGCTCGAACGTCGACGCCTTCTTCGCGCTGTCGTTCGCCTCGACGTTCTCGTCCGGCGCGATCGTCGCGTTCCTGCTGGTCGGACCGCTCGTCGACATCAAGATGCTCGCGCTCATGCGCACCACCTTCACCGGGCGCACGCTCGTCGGGATCGTCGGGATCGTCCTCGCCTCGGCGTTCGCGATCGGGATCGGGGTGAACGTCCTTGTCTGAGCAGACCGCCACACGTGCGCGTGCCCTCGCCATCCGCTGGCTCGGGGTCGGCCTTGCCGCGGTGATCGCGGTCGTGACTCTCGGGCTCGGCGTCACGGACCGCCTCACGCTCTACATCAGCCCCGAAACCGTGTGGTTCGCGTGTGCGGCCGCGGTCGTGACCCTGGCCGGCGCGATCTGGTCGTGCACCCTGCCTCTCGGCGAAGAGGGCGATCACGGTCATGACCACGGACACGGACACGGCACGGACGTCTCCGACGACACGGAATCCGGCTCGTCCGCGACCCCGCGCCGCCCTTCCCTCGCGGGTGTCGGCGCGGTCACAGGAGGGGTGATCGCCTCGGGCGTCGTCATCGCGGCCCTGGTGCTGCCCCCGGCCTCGCTCTCGGTCGAACTCGCGATGTCGCGCGCGGGGGAGCAGAGCGCGCTGTTCGCCGGCTCCGACAGCGTCGCGCTCGGCGTCGCCGACACCTCGACCTTCGGCGTCGGTGACTGGGCGAGCGTCTTCGCCGCGTCCACGAACACCTCGGCCTACGACGGTGCGCCCGTGACCCTCACCGGCTTCGTGACCCCGGGATCGGGCGACGGCGTGAACCTGACCCGGCTGGTCATCACGCACTGCGTGATCGATGCGCAGACGGCCGCGCTGCCGGTCACCGTCGATCCGGGCGACTATCCGACCGGACAGTGGGTCGAGGTCACCGGCACCGTGCGCGCGGACAGCGACGGCAAGCTCCACATCGAACCGACCGACGTCGTCGCGATCGACGAGCCCGGGGACCCGTATGAGTACTGACGACGAGCGCCCCGAGACGCCCGCCGTTCCGCGGACCCGCGCCGAGCTGCGCGCCGCCCGTGAAGCCGCAGAGGCGGCGGAGGCCGAGCGGATCGAGCGTGCGGTCACCCCGCCGGATCACGCCGCGCACCCCGCCGACGAGCCGGAAGCCGCAGAGGACGACGCCGCTGTCCGTGAGGCCGCTCTTCGGGACGCCGCTCTTCGGGAGGCGGCTGTGCGCCGAGCCGGTGAACGGGAGGTCGCGGAGCAGGAGGCGGCCGCACGGAAGATGGCCGCGTTCGAGGCTGCCGCGCGGGAGGACGCCGAAGCGACCGCGCTGCCGGCCGTCCCTGTCGCACCTGAGCCCGTGTTCGTGGGCGCCGCCCCGCAGATCGACGACGAGGCGGCGACATCCCCTCCCGCCGAGCCCCCGCTGACGGCCGCGTCCGAGGCCCCGGCCCCGGCCCCGAGCGCGCCGCGGAACCCGCGGAGGTTCCTCCTCACACTCGGTGCGGTGCTGGGCGTCCTCGTGCTCGCCGGCACCGGGCTCGGCATCGTCAGTCTCCTGCAGGGCCCGCGGATCAGCGACGTGCAGGTGGACGCGGAACATGCGATCGAGTCCTCCGGGAGCAGGGTCATCCTCACCGCGAACCAGGCGCTCGCCGACATCGATCCCGAGCAGGTCACCGTCGAGCCGGCGACGCCGTTCACGGTCGATGCCTCGGGGCGCGGCGTCGGCGTCCGCTTCACGGTGCCGCTCGACGACTCGACGGAGTACACGATCCGCGTGGCCGACGTGGCCGGTGCGGGTGGCGGTCCGTCGACGACCCTGACCACGTCGTTCACGACGCCGCCGTCCACCATCTTCCTGCTGCGCCGAGACGTCGACGGCAAGGACAAGATCTTCCTCACCGACCTCAAGGGCGACGGGGTGGCGGTGTACGAGCACGAGAAGATCAACGACTTCCGGGCCACCTCGACGCAGCTCGTGGTCGCGGTGGAGGAAGAGGACGGCTCCCACCTGCTCGTGATGGACCGCGACGGGAAGAACCAGCGCGAACTCGACCTGCCCGGTGACGGCTACGTCGGCGCCGTCCAGGTCTCGGAGCGAGGTGGCCTGGTCGGCTACAGCTACTCCGACCGCGAGCTCAGCGACGACGAAGGGCGGGCGAGCGTGCTCGTCACCCAGTCGCTGAGCGGCAAGGACGAGCCGCAGGTGATCGAGGTCGCCGGTGCGGAGGCGAGTGTCTTCGTGTGGCAGTTCGTCCCCGACAGCGCCGCCGTGCTGTTCATCGACTTCGACGGTGCGCTGTCCCTCGTGGACCGCTCGAGCGACGCGGGTGTGCAGTCCCTCGGTCTCGCCGCCATGATCCAGGGCATCTCCCGCGGCACCTACACCGCCATCGTGGAGCGCCTCGACGGGGCCGTCGTCGAACTGAACCTCGCGGACGGATCGGAGCAGCCGCTCGCAGCATCCGACCCCGATTACGGGACGGCGACCTCCATCACTCCGTTCCCCGGTGGCACGCTCCGGCACGTCGTCGCCCGTGACGATGCGGGACTCCCGATCGGACAGGCCGTCATCCGCGTGGACGACGACGGCAAAGCCACCCCGCTGGTCGAGATCGGGGCGACCGATTCGATCCTGCAGGCGTGCGCCTCCCCGAGTGGTCAGTATGCGGCCGTGGCGATCGCGCCCGACCTCGCGAACAACCCCTACGACGGAATGCTGCTGCCGTTGCCCGAGCAGGTCGAGACGCACCTCATCGACATGGAGAGCGGCAAGGAGATGGTCGCTCTCACCGGCTTCGATGCCTCCTGGTGCCAGACGGCCCCGCGGTTCTGAGATGCCGCAGCAGGATGGTCTGCGACGAGCGGTCCGTGCGGACCTGAGCGGCTCGGCGGTCGAGGTCGCGCCGCTCCTGCTCGGGGCCGAGCTTCGGACGTTCGCGCCCGCGACGGACGAACGCGGACCTGTCGAGGTGCGACTGCGCATCACCGAGGTCGAGGCCTACCACGGGCAGGGCACCGGCGAGATCGCCGACCCCGGGTCCCACGCGCGGATGGGACGCACGCCGCGCAACGCCACCATGTGGGGCGAGCCCGGACATCTCTACGTGTATCTGAGTCACGGCATCCACTCCTGCGTCAACGTGGTGTGCGGGCCGATCGGGCAGGGCGACGGCGTGCTGCTGCGTGCGGGGGAGATCGTGACCGGGGAGGATGCCGCGGCACGGCGCCGAGGTGCGACGCTTCCGCTCAGCCGCATCGCCCGGCGGGATCTGGCGCGTGGGCCCGGTCGTCTCGGACAGGCCGTGGGGCTGCGGCATCCCCTGCATGACGGCATCGACGCCATCACCGGCGAGGATCGGCACGGGGCGAGGGCCGAGTTGTGGCTCGGCGAGCCGCGGGACGATGTGGTGCGCGGCCCCAGGGTCGGCGTGGCGGGCGTCGCCGGGACCGCTGCCTTCCCCTGGCGCTTCTGGATCGATGCCGACCCCACCGTGTCGCCGTTCCGGTGGGGGAGAGGGGCTCAGGCGGAATCTCTCCACACGACCGGCGTCGGCAACATGATCCCCACGCGCGGACGCTGATCTTCGCGCAACTGGGCGAGCACAGCGGCTGCGGCGGCCGCGCCGAGTCCTTCCGCCGGTTGGTCGACGGTCGACAGCGGCGGTGTGGTCCTGGTCGCCCATGAGCTGTTGTCGAAGCCCACGACGCCGACGTCCTCGGGAACACGGCGGCCGGCTTCGCGCAACGCCAGCATCGCTCCGGCGGCGACGGCATCGGAGGCACCGAAGACTCCGTCGATGTCGGGCGCGCGGTCGAGCAGTCGCGTCATCGCCGCGGCCCCGTCGGCGTACGAGTACAGCGGCGCCTCCTCGACGAGGTCCGGGTCGAAGTCGGCACCCAAGGCATCGGTGAATCCCGCGAGGCGATCAGTGCCGGAGTCACGGTCGAGCGCCGCGGCGATCATGCCGACGCGCCTACGTCCTGTCGCCATCAGGCGTGAGGTCACGGCGTTCGCGGCCCCGCGGTTGTCGACGCCGACCCAGGCCGCATCCACATCAGGGGGATGGCCCACGTAGGCGACGGGAAGGTCGAGTCGCATGACCGCGTTCGTGATCGGATCCTGCGCGCGGGCCGAGACGATCACTGCACCGTCCACGAAGCCGCCGTTGAGGTAGCGGGCGACGCGTTCCGTGTCGCGCACCGAGTCCACCACGAGGCACACCATCTGGTAGTCCGCCTCGGACAGCGTCTCGTTGGTACCGAGCATGATGGCGCCGATGTTCGGGTCTTCCAGGAACAGCGCGTGCGGTTCGTGCACGATGAACGCGATGGCCTGGGTGCGCTGGCGCACCAGGTTCTGCGCCGCGGTGTTGGGAACGTATCCGACCTCGCGGATCGCCTCTTCGATCGCCGCCCGGGCGGTGTCGGACACATAGCCGCCGTTGATCACGCGGCTCACGGTTCCCCTCGACACCCCGGCCACCCGTGCCACGTCGTGCACGGTGCTGCGGCGGCGGGCGGAAGTGGTCATGATCGACAGCCTAGCGACCCGGACTTGACGACCTCCACGGCGACATGCAACCATGTGTGCACGTTCACAGAAATTCCGATCGGTGCTTTCATGACCGAATCTGTGCACGTGCACACATCTTCGCAAAGGAGCGTCTCCGTATGGCCGCCGCAGTGTCCGACCGCATCGCCGCCCTCTCCGCAGGGCGCGGCCTCGTCTTCGGATGCGACTACAACCCCGAGCAGTGGGATCGCAGCGTGTGGCCCGAGGATGTGCGCCTCATGACGCAGGCGGGTGTCGGCCTCGTCGCGATCAACATCTTCGGCTGGTCGTCGATCAACCCGGCCCCTGATGTCTGGGACTTCAGCGCGCTGGACGAGATCATCGGTCTTCTGCACGCGAGCGGGATCCGCATCAACCTCGGCACGGGCACCGCCTCGCCCGCCCCGTGGGTCACCGCCCGCCATCCCGAGATGCTCCCGGTCGGCGCGGACGGCACCGTGTTCCAGCAGGGCGGTCGTCAGGGGTACTGCCCGAGCTCTCCGCTCTTTCGCGCGTATGCCGCCGACGTCGTGACGCACGTGGTCGAGCGCTACGGCGATCACCCCGCGGTGTCGCTGTGGCACGTGTCGAACGAACTGGGCTGTCACAACGCGCTCTGCTACTGCGACGTCAGCGCCGAAGCGTTCCGTGTCTGGCTGCGTGAGCGCTACGACGACATCGACGCGCTGAACCGCGCATGGGGGACGACGTTCTGGAGCCAGCGGTACAGCGACTTCGAGGACGTGCGTCCGCCCGCGCAGGCCCTGTCCCTGCGCAACCCCGGGCAGATGATCGACTTCCAGCGGTTCAGCTCCGACGAGCAGCTCGCGCTGTACCGGGCGGAGGCCGCGATCCTGCGGGAGCGGAGCAGCATTCCGGTCACGACGAATTTCATGGTCACCGCGCACATCCGCAACCTCGACTACTGGACCTGGGCGGGGGACATGGATCTGATCGCCAACGACCACTATCTCGACCGCCGTCTCGACGACGCCCGCGGGGAGCTCTCGTTCGCTGCCGACCTCACGCGCGGCCTCGCGCAGGGGGAGCCCTGGCTACTGATGGAGACGTCGACGGGTGCGGTGAACTGGCAGCCGTACAACCTCGCCAAGTCGCCGGGGGAGATGCGGCGCAACATCGCCTCCCACCTCGCTCGCGGTGCCGACGGGATCTGCTTCTTCCAATGGCGGGCTTCGACGCAGGGTGCGGAGAAGTTCCACACCGCCCTGGTTCCCCACGCCGGTGAGGACTCGAACCAGTGGCGTGAGGTCGTCGAACTGGGTGGCCTGCTCGATCGCCTCGGTGAGGTCGCCGGTACCCGAGTCGTCGCGGACACCGCGCTGCTCTTCTCGTGGGAGAGCTGGTGGGCGTCCGAGAACGAAGGGCGTCCGAGCGAGGCGCTGACCTACCTCGGACAGGTGCATGCGGCTCACGCGGCGCTGTCGGATGCGGGTCTGACCACCGACGTCGTGCGCCCCGGCGGCGACCTCGACGGCTACCGTCTGCTCATCGTGCCGGCCCTGCACCTCCTGAGCGATGCGGACGCCGCGGCCATCGCACGCGCGGTCGAGGGCGGTGCCGTCGCGCTCATCACCTTCTTCAGCGGCATCGTCGACGAGGAGGATCGCGTGCGCACCGGCGGGTATCCGGGGGCGTTCCGCGATCTGCTGGGCATCCGCTCCGAGGAGTTCGCTCCGCTGCGCCCGGGCGAGGTCGTCACCCTCACCGACGGCACGACGGGCACCGTCTGGAGCGAGCGGTTCGCGGCGACCGACGCCGAGGTGGTCGCATCGTTCGTCGACGGCCCCGCTGCCGGAGGTCCGGCGATCACGCGGCGGGCGGCCGGCGACGGCGCGGCCTGGTTCCTCTCCACCCAGCTCTCGCGAGCGGACTACGCCGGGCTGATGACGCGGATCGCCGTCGCCGCCGGTGCCGCACGGGCGCCGGGCGCGGGGCCGGACGTCGAGATCGTCCGACGGGTCGGGGACACCGGCAGCTTCCTGTTCGTCGTCAACCACGGGTCGACCGACGCCGAGGTCACGGCGTCCGGTCATGAGTTCGTCACGGACGCCCCCGCCACCGGCATCGTGCCGGCTGGGGCCGTCCGCATCATCAAGGAGGATGTATGACCACCACGCTCACCGCCTCGGCGGTCTCCGCGCCCACCGCGGCGCGAGCCCGTCGGCGCGTCCCGCACAAGGGGGCCATCGCCTTCCTGATCGTGCCGTTCGGCGTTCTGTTCGCACTGTTCTACGTCGTGCCGATCGCCTACGCGTTCTGGCAGTCCCTGCTCGTCGTCGAGCGCGACGGCACCTTCGGCAAGGCCGAGCAGGTGTTCGGCGGCCTTACCCAGTACGTACTCGTCTTCCAGAACGAGGCCTTCTGGAGCTCGATGGGGCGCATGCTGCTGTTCGGCGTCGTGCAGGTGCCCGTCATGCTGGGCCTCGCCCTGCTGTTCGCCCTGCTGCTGGACTCGCCTCTCGTGCGCGGGAAGCGCTTCTTCCGTCTGGCGTTCTTCGTGCCCTACGCGGTGCCGGGCGTGATCGCCGCGATTATGTGGGGCTCGCTGTTCTCGCCCAACCTCTCGCCCTTCACCGCGATCACCAAGAACATCGACTTCCTCGGCGCCGACCTGGTGCTGTGGTCGATCGCGAACGTCGTGACCTGGGTCTACGTCGGGTACAACATGCTGATCATCTACTCGGCACTGCTGTCGATCCCGCAGGAGCTGTACGAAGCGGCCCGCCTCGACGGCGCAGGCCAATGGCGGATCGCCTGGTCGATCAAGATCCCGCTGGTGCGGCCCGCGATCGTGATGACCGCGATCTTCTCGATCATCGGCACGCTGCAGCTGCTCGCCGAGCCCCAGGTGTTCCGGTCGTTCAGCTCGGCCGTGACCAGCACCTTCACCCCGAACATGACCGTGTACGCCACGGCGTCCATCCCGAACACCAACCTGGCGGCTGCCTTCTCGGTCGTGCTCGCCGTGACGACGTTCGTGCTGTCGTTCGGGTTCATGAAGTACATGCAGCGCAAGGAGCAGAACGCATGACCACCGCGTCGATCGTCGCGCCCGGCCGGCGCCGCAGCACCGCTCGGGAATCGGGCATCTCCCGCACGGGTGCCATGCTGATCATGGCCGTGTTCACGGTCTACTTCCTGCTTCCGCTGTGGTGGCTGCTGGTCGCCTCCAGCAAGGAGACCGGCGACATCCTCACCACCGCGCCGCTGTGGTTCGCCGACTTCCACCTCTTCGACAACATCGCTGAGCTGTTCACCTACCGGGACGGCGTGTACCTGCGCTGGCTGGGCAACTCGATGCTCTACGCCGCTCTCGGCGGAGCCATCGCCACGCTTCTGGCGGCCATGGCGGGCTACGCGCTCGCCAAGTACCGCTTTCCCGGCCGCGACCTGCTGTTCGACATCGTGCTGGGAGGAGTGCTCGTCCCCGCGACGGCTCTCGCGCTGCCGCTGTTCCTGATCTTCAGCCAAGCGCAGCTGACCAACACGTTCTGGTCGGTCTTCCTCCCCTCGATCGTGAGCCCGTTCGGCGTCTACCTCGCGCGCATCTTCGCGGCCTCCTCGGTGCCGGACGAACTCCTCGAGGCGAGCCGCCTCGACGGGGCGGGAGAGATCCGCACCTTCTTCACTGTCAGCATCCGTCTGATGACCCCGGCTCTGGTGACGATGTTCCTCTTCCAGTTCGTGGCCATCTGGAACAACTTCTTCCTGCCGATGATCATGCTGCGCAGTGAAGAGCTCTTCCCCGTCGTCTTCGGCCTCTACAACTGGAACAACCAGCTGAACCAGCTCCCCGAACTCCGCGGTCTCGTCCTGATCGGCGCCCTGCTGTCGGTCATCCCGCTGATCGTGACATTCCTCCTGCTCCAGCGCTTCTGGCGCAACGGACTGGGCGCCGGCGCCCTGAAGTGAGCAGGTCGTCACCCGGATCTCCCGCGTGACGCTCCATCCCCGCATCACCCCATCGCATCCATGAAAGGGATCGAAATGCAGCATTCGAAGAAGAAGGCAGCGGCCGTCATCGCCATCTCGGCGTTCGCGCTCGCAGGCTGCTCCGCCGGCGGCGGAGACAGCACCGGAGGCGGCGACGCCGCAGCTTCCTGCACCCCGGCCGACGGTGACGTCACGCTCGAGTTCACCTCCTGGATCCCCGGCATCGAAGACGTCGTGAAGATCTGGAACGATGCCAACCCCGAGATCCAGGTGAAGGTGCAGACCGGACCCAACGGCAACGGCGGCACATATCAGAACTTCTTCAACCAGATCAAGGCCGGCGACGCCCCCGACCTCGGACAGATCGAGTACGACGCTCTGCCGAATTTCCTCGTGCAGGACGGCCTCGAAGATCTCAGTGCGTGCGCAGATGTCGTCGCAGCCGAGGATCAGTTCGTCGACTGGGCCTGGGGGCAGGTGACGCTCGGCACCGACGGTGTGTACGGCGTTCCGCAGGACACCGGGCCCATGGCGCTGTTCTACCGCGCCGACCTGTTCGAGCAGAACGGCATCGCCATCCCCACCACCTGGGACGAGTACCGTGAGGCCGCCGTGAAGATCCGCGACCTCGGCGGCTACATCACCAACTTCTCACAGTCGGACATCAACCAGTTCGCCGGCTTCGCGTGGCAGGACGGCGCCCAATGGTTCGCGAGCGACGACGAGGGCTGGACCGTCACGCTCGCAGACGACGCCACGACCACGGTCGCCGACTTCTGGCAGGGCATGCTCGACGACGACCTCGTCGCGACGGTGCCCGCCTGGACCGACGAGTGGAACAACGCCTACAACTCGGGCGAAGTCTGGACCTGGAACTCCGCGGTGTGGGGTGCCAACTCCATCTCCAGCGGTGCCCCCGACACCGCGGGCTCGTGGGCCGTCGCTCCGCTCCCGCAGTGGAAGGACGGCGGGACCGCGGCCGGGAACTGGGGTGGATCCTCGACCGCCGTGCTCAAGGGCAGCGAACACCTCTACGAGGCGACCACGTTCGCGCTGTGGCTCAACACGTCGGATGAGGCGCTGACTGCGCTCGCCGACGCGGCCAACCTCTATCCCGCCACGACGGCGGGACTCGCTTTGCCGGTTTTCAGTGAGGGCGTGGAGTTCTACGGCGGGCAGAAGATCTACGACATCTTTGCCGATGCCGCCACCCAGGTCTCCCCCGACTTCGCGTGGGGTCCGACCATGACCCAGACCTATGCGGACATCTCGGACGGCTTCAAGGCTGCTGTCAGCGGCAGCGGAACCCTGCTCGACGCGATCGAGAAGGGCCAGACGGCGACCGTCGACGCGCTCAAGGCGGCGTCGATCCCCGTCAAGGAGTAATACCCTCGGAGGCCCGCCCCCGTTCGCACGGGGCGGGCCTCCTCCTCGCGTCTGGAGAGACATGTCAGAAACGGTCCACCTGACCTCGGGCGGTGTGAGTGTCGTCATCGACACGGCGGCCGCCCGGGTACTGCACTGGGGAGCGGCGCTCGACCCGCTCGACCTGGACGCTCTCGTGTCGTCATCGACCGGCGCTGTGACCTTCAGCTCTTTCGACGTTCCGCGCACCTTCCCGCTGCTCGCCGTCGAAGCCGACGGGTGGTCGGGTGCACCGGCGCTCGCCTGGCATCGGGCGGGGTTGCACAGCGCCCCGTTGCTGCGAGCGAGCGGGTGGGAGGTCTCGGCGACATCGCTGCGGGCGGAGTTCGCGGATGCCGAGGCCGAGGCCACCGCCGTGCTCGACCTCGCGTTGGACGTCGATGGCGTGCTCACCGCGCAGCTGTCGGTCACGAGCACAGCCGCCGATGACGCGGTGCCGCTGGACCTGCTGGCCGCCCGCATCCTGCTGCCGATCCCCGCGCACGCGACCGAGATTCTCGACCACACCGGACGATGGACGGGAGAGCGCCGCCCGCAGCGGGGTGCCCTGCGTCACGGTGTGCATCTGCGTCAGGTGCGCCGCGGTCGCGGCGGCCACGACGCCCCCTATATGACCGCGGTCGGCACCGACGGATTCGGCTTCCGCCGTGGCGAGCTGTGGACAGCGCACGTCGCGTGGAGCGGCGACGTGGAGGTCGGTGTCGAGCGGCTTCCCGAGGGTGCCGGAGTGCACGGTGCGGTTCTCGGTGGGGGAGAGCTGCTGCTGCCGGGCGAGATCCGACTGGGTGTGGGGCAGACCTACGTGTCGCCGCGGGTGTTCCTCACCTACGGCGGGAGCGGGCTCGACTCCGTGTCGTCGCGTCTGCACCGGACGGTGCGCTCGTTCCCCGGTCACCCCACGACGCCGCGACCGCTGGTGCTGAACACGTGGGAGGCGGTCTACTTCGACCACGACCCCGCGAAGATCATCGAGCTCGCCGAGGCCGCGGCAACCGTCGGCGTCGAGCGCTTCGTGCTCGACGACGGCTGGTTCCGCGGACGACCCGATGATCGCTCGGGACTCGGCGATTGGTTCATCGACGATGCCAAGTGGCCCGACGGCCTCCGACCTCTCGCGGATCACGTGCATTCGCTCGGGATGCAGTTCGGCCTGTGGTTCGAACCCGAGATGGTGAACCCGGTGTCCGAGCTCGCCGCGCAGCATCCTGACTGGGTGCTCCAGGCCTCGGCGGACTCGGCCACGTGGCGGCATCAGAAGGTGCTCGACCTCGCCAACCCCGCCGCGGCCGTTCACCTGCTCGAACGCATCGACGCCCTGGTCTCGGAGATCGGGGTCGACTTCATCAAGTGGGATCACAACCGCGACCTGCACGCGGCCGTCTCACCGCACACAAGACGCGCGTCCGTGCACGCGCAGACGGCCGCCTTCTACGCCCTGCTCGACGCGCTGCGCGGGAGACATCCCGCTCTGGAGATCGAGTCCTGCGCGAGTGGCGGCGCCCGTGTCGACCTCGGGGTCGTGCAGCGCACACAGCGCGTGTGGGCCTCGGACTCGAACGATCCCGTGGAGCGTCAGCTCATCCAGCGGTGGACCGGCACCCTCCTCCCTCCCGAACTCGTGGGCTCGCACGTCGGGCCGCCGATCGCCGAGACGACCCATCGGTCGGCGTCGCTGCCCTTCCGCATGACCACGGCGCTGTTCGGTCACGCCGGCATCGAGTGGGACATCACCCGCTGCACGGATGCCGAGCGCGCGACGCTGGCTCGTTGGGCGGCGCTGTATCGCGAGCTGCGTCCGCTGCTGCACTCGGGGGTTACGGTGCGCGCCGATGAGGTCGATGACCAGACGCTGTTGCACGGTGTGGTCGCGGTCGACGGCTCGCGTGCCGTCTACGCCTGGGTGCGCCTGGGTACGTCCGTCGACGGCTTCACTCCGCGCACGCGGATCCCCGGTCTGCCGGCGACGCAGCGGTATCGCCTGCGGATGCGGGAGGATCTCGGGAACGTCGCACGACACCAGGTTGCTGACCCCGCGTGGATCGACTCCGGGGTGGAGGGATCCGGTGCCTTCTTCGAGTCCGTCGGTGTGCCGTTGCCGCTGCTGGATCCGGGGGCGGCCCTGCTGATCGAAGCCGTCCGAGCCTGAATCACCGCCGTGCTAAACTGACTCTTTGTCTGCGCACACTCCTGTGCGCAGTTCGCATGCTTCTCCTTCCGCGGCCGAGAGATCGGCGGGTCGGGTTGCGTGCAGACAAGGGATCTTGGGTGGGGCCGTCCGGCCTCACGGTATAGAAGGAGTCACCATCATGGCAGCAGTGTGCCAGGTGACCGGAGCTGTTCCCGGCTTCGGTCACAACGTCTCGCACTCGCACCGCCGGACGAAGCGCCGCTTCGACCCGAACGTGCAGAAGAAGACCTATTTCGTCCCGTCGCTCGGTCGTAAGATCACGCTCAACGTGTCCGCCAAGGGCATCAAGGTGATCGACGTCCGCGGCATCGAGAACGTGGTCAAGGACCTCCAGGCGAAGGGTGTGAAGCTCTAATGGCCAAGAAGGCTCAGGACGTACGTCCGATCATCAAGCTGCGTTCGACGGCAGGCACGGGTTACACCTACGTGACGAAGAAGAACCGCCGCAACACCCCCGACCGCCTCGTGCTCAAGAAGTACGACCCGGTCATCCGTCAGCACGTCGAATTCCGAGAGGAGCGTTGATCAATGGCTAAGAAGAGCAAGATCGCTCGCAACGAGCAGCGCAAGGTCATCGTCGAGCGTTACGCAGAGCGTCGCGCCGAGCTGAAGAAGACCCTGGTCGACCCGAACGCCACCGACGAGGCCCGCGAGGCCGCACGCGTCGGCCTGCAGAAGCTGCCGCGCAACGCGTCGCCTGCTCGCGTGCGTTCGCGCGACGTCATCGACGGCCGCCCCCGCGGTGTCCTCACGAAGTTCGGCATCTCGCGTGTCCGCTTCCGTGACATGGCACACCGTGGCGAGCTGCCCGGCGTGACCAAGTCGAGCTGGTAAGTCTCAGCAGACAGCCGAAAGGGGCGAGGATCTTCGGATCCTCGCCCCTTTCGCGTCTCCACCCTCCCTGCATCCATCCCTCCCTCCTACTGCCCTCTCTCCCTGCCGCACCTGCTCCCTCTCCCCTGCTGCCCTCCCCCTGCTGCCCTCCTGCTGCCCTCACTCCTGTCCCGCCCCGCGCGTTCTGAAGGACTTCTCGCGAATTGCAGGAGCGAACGCTGGGTCCACTCCTTCATTCCGTGAGATCTCCTTCAGGGGTCTGTTCCTGCACCGAAGCCTCGGCGATCGAGCTCAGCCCTTCTCCCGGTGATCGGGCGGCGTGCGCGCGCCCGCTGGAGGCAGGATCGTCCGATGGATCCCGTGGATGAGCTCTGGCGTCGTGGAGGGGTCGCGCGGGTGCGCACTCTGCGCGCGGCCGGGGTGAGTGCGCACTCGCTCCGGCGGTCGAAGGAGCGTCTCGAGGTCGTCACCGTGCGGCAGGGGTGGGTGGCCTTGCCGGATGCCGACCCCCAGATCGTCGGGGCGGCGGCTCACGGTGTCGTGCTCAGTTGTGTCACGGCGGCGGAGAGGCGAGGACTCTGGATTCCGGAGAAGACGCCACTGCACGTCGCTGCCCGCCCGAACGCGGCGCGGATCCGGGTGCCGTCCCAGGTCGTCGTGCACTGGTCGAAACCGGTGGTCCCTCGTCCCCCCGACGCGACGGTGGATGAACTGCTCAACGTGCTGGCCGTGATCGCGCAATGCCAGCCGTTCGAGACCGCCCTGGTCATCTGGGAGTCGGCCATGAACAAGGGGTACGTCGATGCCGCGCGCCTCCGTGGCCTCGACCTTCCGGCGCCGGCACGAGCGCTCCTCGAGCGGGCGCGACCGTTCGCGGACTCGGGGCTGGAGACCATCGTGATCCATCGGCTCCGCTGGCTGGGGCTCCGTATGCTGCCACAAGCCTGGTGCCTCGATCGGCGGGTGGATGTCCTCATCGGTGATCGACTGGTGATCCAGATCGATGGTGCGACCCACACCGGGGAGCAGCGGGACAAGGACATCGCTCACGACGCGCAGCTGGTCCTCCGTGGCTACCGTGTGCTGCGCTTCAGCTACGAACAGGTCATGCACCGTTGGTCTGAGGTGCAGTCCGTGATCATGGAGGCCGTGGCGCAGGGCGCCCACCTCTCCTGATCACCCCTCCTGATCATCCCCTCTCCTGATCGCCCTCTCCTGATCGCCCCCCTCCTGATCGCCTGCTTCCTTGGACTCACGCCTCGCGTTGCGAAGGAGAACTCACGGAATGAAGGAGTGCATTCCGCATCTGCTCCTTCATTCCGTGAGATCTCCTTCATCCCGCGGGTTCTCCTCACCCTGCGACTGCTCCTTCATCCCGCGGGTTCTCCTCACCCTGCGACTGCTCCTTCATCCCGCGGGTGCTCCTTCATCCCGCGAGTTCTCCTCGCCAGCGCGAATTCTCCTCACCAGCGAGAGATCTCCTCACCCCGAGAGTTCTGCGTCAGCCCGCGCGCGCACCGCGTGAGTTCCCCAAAACTGTGACTGGAGTGACGAATGTGACGCGACACGCCCAGTAATTGCCCAAAACCCGCGAAATGACGCGGATATGTGGGTGGTCGTTGATACATTCGAGGCGGTCACTAGACCAGGGGCACCCGCCCCGATACCCACAACGATGCGACGGGATCTCGTCGCTGGAGGATGACATGGCTGACAAGTCCATCACCAAGACCGAGCTCGTCGCGAGCATCGCTAGCGCCACGGGCCAGAGCCAGGCCACCGTCTCCGGTGTCCTCGACTCGCTGTTCGCCACGGTCTCCGACGCTGTTGCCAAGGGCAGCAAGGTCTCCATCCCGGGCTGGATCTCCTTCGAGCAGGTCGACACCGCTGCTCGCACGGGCCGCAACCCGCAGACCGGCGCCGAGATCAAGATCCCGGCCGGCAAGCGCGTCAAGGTGACCGCTGGCTCCAAGCTCAAGGCTGCCGTCAAGTAAGCAGACCGCACCTCTTCGAAGGCCGCTCCCGTTCCGACGGGAGCGGCCTTCGTGCTCTCGCCCCTCCCGGCGCGCCTAGGCTGGAGGGGTGAGTTCCCGCAGCGAGTCGACGAGTCGGATTTCGGCGTATCGAATCGCCGGGGTGGTCATCCTCCTCGTCGCCGCGCTGATGGCCCTGGTGGTGGCGCTCGTCGTCGGAGGCGGTGCCGATGCACCGCTGTTGCAGGATCCGGGGCCGATCGTGCTCTGGGGCACCCCGCTCGCGAAACTCGTGATGAACATGTCGGCCGCCGTCATGCTCGGCTCTCTCGTCCTCGCGCTGTTCGGTCTACGCGCAGGGGAGCGCTCCTTCGATGCGGCGCTGAACATCGCCTCCGTCGGTGCTGCCGTCTTCACGGTCTCCGCGGGCCTCGCCGGGTTCCTCGCGTTCATGGCCGCCTTCAACCCGAAGCTCAGCATCGAGCGGGAGTTCGGCACGCAGCTCGGCCGCTTCCTGTTGGAGCTGCCTCTGGGACAGTCCTGGCTCATCACGACGATCTTCGGCGCGATCATCACGGTGCTCGCCTTCGCCTGGCGCTCGTGGACGCCCACGCTCATCACCGCACTGCTCGCCGCCGCTTCCTTCATCCCCCTCGCGACGCAGGGGCACGCGGGCGACCTCGCAGGCCACAACATGGCCGTCAACTCGATCCTGCTGCACACGGTCGGTGCCGCGGTCTGGCTGGGTGGGCTCCTGCTCCTCGTGCTGCTCCGCGGGCGCGGTGACGTCGACACCGCTCGACTCGTCGGACGCTACTCCTCCCTCGCGATCGCGGCGTTCGCGGTGGTCGCCTTCTCCGGATTGACCCGGTCGATCGTGGCCGTCGGAAGCTGGGACGCGCTGTGGAGGACACAATACGGCTGGATCGTGCTCGCGAAAGCCGCGCTGTTGGGCGGCATGGGACTTCTCGGCGCCTGGTACCGCGCTCGCCTCATCCCGAAGCTCGCCGGACAGCGTGCGGCGGGTTGGTTCTGGCTCCTCGTCCTGTGCGAAGTCGCGCTGATGGGGTTCGCGTCCGGCGCCGCTGCCGCGCTCGCGCGCACGCCCCCTCCCACCGGTGAGGTCGCCGCGTTCGCGCAGACGCCCGCCCAGATCCTCACCGGGTCGACGCTGCCGCCCGAGTTGACGCTCGAACGCTGGTTCACGGCGTGGGACTTCGATGTGCTCTGGATCGTCGTCGCGGCCTTCGGCCTGTTCTTCTACCTCGCCGGCGTCCGGCGCCTGCATCTGCGCGGAGATCGCTGGCCGATCCATCGCACGGTCTTCTGGGTGCTCGGGCTGCTCATGCTCTTCTGGGTGACGTGCGGCCCGCTCAACGCGTACCAGGAGTACCTGTTCAGCATCCACATGATGGGCCACATGATGCTGTCGATGGCCATCCCGCTGCTGCTGGTCTCGGGCGCACCGATCACACTCGCCCTGCGCGCGATCCACAAGCGCGACGACGGCACCCGGGGAGGCCGCGAGTGGATCATGTGGGCCGTGCATTCGCCGTTCGCCCGGGTCGTCACCCATCCGTTCGTCGCCGCGGCCATCTTCATCCTGTCGCTGTGGGCGTTCTACTTCACCGACCTGGTGCGGTGGGCGATGGTCGAGCACATCGGTCATGAGTGGATGGTGATCCACTTCCTGATCTCGGGCTACCTGTTCGTGATGAGCCTGATCGGTGCCGACCCGGTGCCGTACCGACTTCCCTACCCCGGCCGCCTCATCACCCTGATCGCCGTCATGGCGATGCACGCCTTCTTCGGCATCGCGATCATGATGCAGGAGGGGCTGATGGTCGCGGAGTGGTTCGGATCGATGGGCCGTGACTGGGGGGCCGATCCGTTGCAGGACCAGTACGTCGGCGGCGGCATCGCCTGGTCCATCGGCGAGATCCCGACCTTGATCCTGGCCATCACGGTCGCGATCCAGTGGAGCCGCAGCGACACGAAGCTGCAGCGTCGGCGCGACCGGCATGCGGACCGCACCGGAGACAGGGAACTCGAGGAGTACAACACCAAGTTGGCCGAGCTCGCCGCTCAGGACCAGCGTCGCGAGGAGCGCGAGAGGCGTTGAGGCCCGCGGGTGAATCCGTCAGTCGACGGGAGGTTCGCCCGGTGAGCCGATCTTGATGGACGCGGAACCGTCGGGCAGGATCGCGATGGTTCCGTTGAGCTGGAACGGCACGTCTTCCGATACGGGGTCGATGGAGCCGTCGAAGAGCGACTGGATCTCGACTTCGACGTGCGCGACGGCATCGGTCGTGGGAATCTGCCACTGTCCGCCGTCGGGCGTGACCGTGACCTGAGGCTGCGTCGCGATGGACCACTTCGGCGGCGACGAGATGCGGTCCGTGACCCGCAGGCCGAACGGGCAGGCGGTCGGCAGGAGCACGTCCTGCGTGGTGCACGCGGTGAGGAACTCCTCGACCCGCTGCTGCACGACCTCGACGAATTCGTCTGTCGGCGTGGTCTGCACATCGAGCGGCGTGACGGCGAGCGGGGTGTCCGCGAGCACACCGTGTCCGGAGGCCGTCGCGATCGGGGTGTCCACCGTCACGGCGTACAGTCCCGGGGTGAACACGAGCAGCGGCAGCGGTTCGATCGCGTCGGCCTCGGTGCCCGCTGCGGACACCTGCCGTCGGTCGACCTCGAAGCCGTTCACGGCGAACTGATCCACGCCGCGGACCGTGAGCTCGACGACGGCCAGCGGACTCTCCGCGAAGCGCCAGTTCGGGGTGACGCCCGCCCAGCCGTCCTGTTCGATCAGGAAGGTGCTGGTGCCGGCGTGACCGCTCGCCTCGTAGCTCACCGTGACGGCGGTGCCGCCTTCGGCCTGCTCCTCCGACTCCACCTTCACATCGGTCAGCGGTGCGAGTGCGGCGCGGCGCAGCATGGCCTCGGACGCGGCCGGGTCGATGCCGGACTCCTCGAGGATCTCGCGGTCGATCGCGACGCCGGGCACCCGTAGTGCGTCTGCGGCGCGGCCGGAGGAGAGCAGGTCGAGGTAGCGGGTCACGAACGCGGACGGGCCGTAGAACTGCTGGTACAGCGTGGCACCTCCGGCGCCGATCGCTGCGACGAGCATGAGCCCGACCACCACGAGCATCGCGAGATCGACGCCCAGGCGTGACCGCCGGGGCGCGCTCGACCTGGCCCGCTCCATGGCGCCAGTCTAGGAGTGCGTCCTGGGGGGACGCCGAGCGTCGGCGGCCGGGCGCGGATGCCGGGACATAGCATGGGAGGCGCCCCGTATTCCGCCCACTGCCCCCTGTGAGTGCCGTGTCCCTTCCCGCCCTGTCCGAGGAGCAGCAAGAGCTGTTCCGGCTCATCGAGGACACCGGCGAGCACGTCTTCATCACCGGTCGCGCCGGCACCGGGAAGTCGACGTTGCTGCAGCACTTCGCCTGGAACACGAAGAAGCAGATCGCCATCTGCGCTCCGACGGGCGTCGCGGCGCTCAACGTCGAGGGCCAGACGATCCACTCCCTCTTCCGTCTGCCGATCGGTCTGATCGGCGACGCCGACATCGACCAGAACGACGCGACCCGGCGCATCCTGAACGCCATCGAGACGCTGGTGATCGACGAGATCTCGATGGTCAACGCCGACCTGATGGACGCGATCGATCGCTCCCTGCGCCAGGCCAGGGGGCGCAGGGGGGAGCCCTTCGGCGGTGTCCAGGTCGTCATGTTCGGTGACCCCTACCAGCTCGCTCCCGTCCCACCCCGCGGCGACGAGGCCCGCTACGTCCAGGACCACTACCGCTCGTTCTGGTTCTTCGACGCCAAGGTCTGGGCGGGGGGATCGGGGCTCTCGGACCAGGAGGGGCTGTTCCAGGTCGACACCCGTGCTGAACTGCACGTGCGGGAACTGGTGCAGATCCACCGGCAGTCCGACGACGGCTTCAAATCGATGCTCAACGCCGTGCGCTACGGCCGCGTCACGGCGGAGATCGCGGGGGTGCTGAACACGCAGGGACGACGCACGCCCCCGGAGCCGGAGCCGGGCGAGGTGCCCATGATCACCCTCGCGACGCGCAACGACATCGTGAACAAGATCAACAGCCAGCACCTGAATGCGCTGCCCGGCAAGGAGCAGACCGCGCGGGCCGAGGTGAGCGGCGACTTCGGACGCGGTGAAGCCGCCCTGCCCGCCGAGAGCGAACTGAAGCTGAAGGTCGGGGCGCAGGTGATGTTCCTGCGCAACGACACCGCCATGTCCGGCGAGCCGCCGCGCTGGGTGAACGGCACCATCGGCACGGTGACGCGCATCCTCGGCAGCGCTGTGCGTGTCGACATCGACGGCGAGGAGGTCGACGTCGAGCCCGCCGTGTGGGAGCGTTTCCGCTACGCCTACGACCAGAACACCAAGAAGCTCACCCGCGACGTGGTCGCCGAATTCACCCAGTTCCCGCTGCGTCTCGCCTGGGCGGTCACGATCCACAAGTCGCAGGGCAAGACGTACGAGCGGGCGATCATCGACCTCGGATCCGGGGCTTTCGCGCCGGGGCAGACGTACGTGGCGCTGAGTCGACTGACGTCCCTGGACGGCCTGTACCTGTCACGCGACCTGCGGCCACGCGACATCCGGGTGGACGAAGACGTGCGCCGGTTCATGCGCGACGCCTGGCTGGCGGCGTCGACGCCCGAGCTGCCGAAGACCTGACGGAAGAGGGATCAGGCGGCGGCGCGGGCCCGGTCGAGATCCTCGAAGAGCTCGGTGTTGAATCGATAGGCGAGGAGCACCTCGTCGATCACACGCTCACGCTCCGCGTCGTCCCACGGGGCGGCGTCGAGCTGCTCGCGGTAGACGTCCTTGAATGCGGACGGGTCGGCGATGTCGTCGAACAGGTAGAACCCGATGCCGTTCGTCTCGAAGCCGAACCGACGGGCCATCACCCGGCCGATGAAGATCCCGCCGGAGAGGTCGCCGAGATAGCGGGTGTAGTGGTGGGCGATGAAGCCGCCCGCCCACGTGGCGCCCACCTGGCGGATGCGCTCGACGTAGCGCACGGTGGTGGGCAGCGGCACGATCTGCTCGCGCCAGTCGCCACCGAGCAGGAACTCCAGGTCGGCTTCCAGCGCGGGGAGTCGCGTGAGCTTGTCGCTGAGGAAGACCGCCGCCACCGGATCCTGTCGCATGCGCTCGGCGGCTCCTTCGAGCGCTTCGTAGATGAAGTAGTGCTGCGCGACGAGGGAGATGTAGTCCTCGCGTGAGCCCTCGCCCTTCAGGAGGTCGGACATGAAGCCGGCGGTCTCGCTGCGGGAGTGCGATCCCGACGAGCGCTCGCGCAGGGCGGCGGAGAAGGAGAGGATCTCGGGCATGTGCCTAGTGTAAGGGTTGCCTTACCTCGGGCGGTAGTGGCGGTGCCGAGTCAGACGGGCGATGGGCCGCGTCCGAGTCGTTCAGGCGTGCGGACGGGGCTCTATCCCGAGGCGCGCGCAGGCCTCGTCGTAGAGCGCCACGACCTCGCGGCGCACAGCGGGGCGATCCGTGATGGGTCCGCCGGGCCACGGGACGCGCAGTTCGGAGGGTTCGCCGTCGACGGTGATCTCCCAGACGCCGCCGTCGCCGTCGAATCCGGTCATCACGGAGGCGGTGACGTCGGCGGAGCCCTCGGCGAAGGCGCGGGCGATCAAGAGGTTGTCATCGGTGTGGTCACCGTTCATGTGGCGCAGGACAGCGGCGATCACGTCGGCATCGAAGAAGTGGGGCACGTTTCTCACCCTATGTGCGCGCAAAGGCGCCCGGCGCGATGCCGTCTTTCAGGAAGGGCGTTCTAGACTCGGGAGATACATCCTCGGGGGTTCCTTCATGCAGCTTCTCTCGTCGCGCCGTTGGCGTGCCGCTGCGGCCAGTGCGGCCGCGCTCGCTCTCGTCCTCACCGGATGCTCATCCGAGGATTCCTTCAGCTACACGCCACCGGCTCAGGTCGACGGCGCTCTGCCCGATGACACGGTCGCTTCGATGCAGGCCGCGGTCGACAATGCGCTCGTCGCTTCCGGGGCCACCGGGGCGATCGTCGGGGTCTGGGTGCCGTGGAGCGGCAGCTGGGTCACCGCCGTCGGCACGCAGGACCGTGACGGCGGTGGAGAGGTCTCCACCGACATGTCCTTCCGCATCGCCGACGTGACGCGTCTGATGGCGTGCGACGTGCTCTACGCCCTCGCCGATGAGGGAACGCTCGAACTCGATGCGAACGTCGCCGACTACGTCTCCGGGGTCGCTGACATGCGGGAACAGGGTGTCACGCTCCTCGACCTGTGCAACGGCACCAGCGGCGCCGGTTCGTCCGAGCCGACCACCAAGAGCGCTCTGTTGAACACACCGGACCGCATCTGGGCGCCGCTGGAGCTCGCGGGCTACGGACTGGCGCGCCCTCGTGTCGACCCGGGCACCACCTTCCGCGATTCGGATGCGGGGTATCTCCTGCTCGGCCTCGCCCTCGAGCGCGCCACCGGGATGACCGCGTCCGAGCTGATCGCCGAGTACGTCACCGACCCGCTCGAGCTCACGGCCACGTCGCTCCCCGGCCCCGCTCCGGCTGCTCCCGGTGACGACCCGATGAAGGGGCACTTCCTCCCCGCGGTCGAGGGTGGATTCACCTGCGCCGCCCCCAACGACATCACCACGATCTCGTCGAGCTCGGGATTCACCGATTCCGGCGCCGTCTCGACCATCGACGACCTCGGTCGCTACATCCAGGCCGAAGCCCGCGACGCGCTGCGTGGTGCCGACGCTGAGCCGGCGCGCTTCGGCTCCCCGCTGCCGGCCGCGGAAGACGGTCCTTCCTGGTACCAGGCCACCGGTGGCGCCTATCTCGTGGGGTCGATGATCGGCCAGCACGGCTGGGTCCCCGGCTATGCCACATCGGCGTACTCCGACCCGGCGACCGGGTTCACCGTCGCCGTCGTGCTGAACGACTCGACGGCGGGGTCGCGCTTCGCGCAGCAGCTCTCGTGGGAACTCGCGGCGATCGCCTCGAAGGCGCCGGCTGCGTCCGGGCAGACCGCGCCGGAGTTCGGGCTCCCCTTCACCGCGGAGCAGTACCACCAGTCCATCACGGACGCTGCCATCACCTGCGTCGAGCCGCCTGCGGAGTGACCACCGCCGCACGAGGGTGACACTGGCGGAAACCGTTCGGTCGTTGTCCGTGCAGCGGCTTGGCGCGGGGGCGGATCCCGGCGAGCATGGGGCGCATGGCCTCTTCCGACACCGTCCTGCTCGTCATCGACGCGCAGGAGTCCTTCCGTGCTCGCGCCGACGACTGGGCGGAGACCGCCAACCCCGCCGTGCTCGACAACATCGCCCTCCTGGTCGCCGACGCCCGCGGGCGTGGTGAGCGGGTGGTGTGGATCACTCATTCCGAGCCCGGCTCCGGCGGCGTGTTCGACCCCGCGCAGGGGTTCGTGCGGGTGATCGACGAGCTCGGTCCCCTCGACTCGGAGGATGCGGTCACCAAGACCACGATCAACTCCTTCCTCTCGACGGATCTCGACGAGCGGTTGCGGAGCGCCGGCGTGCGACGGGTCGTCATCTGCGGCATCCGGACCGAGCAATGCTGCGAGACGACCGCTCGTGCGGCCGCTGATCTCGGCTACGAGGTGGACTTCGTGACGGACGCGACGACCACCTCCGCGATCCCGGCTTCGGGGCCGTTGGCCGCGGTCTCGGGCGAGGACATCATGCGCCGCACCGAGAGCATCCTCGCCGCTCGCGGATTCGCGACGATCATCCGCACGAGCGATCGCACGGGGATTGCGGCCGCTCGCTGAGGAGGACGTGCGTCGGATCGGTCGCGTGCACCGTGGTCACGCCCATCCGGTACGGTAGTGGCCCTACGTGAACCGACTCGCGCGACGACGATTTCGGAGGGTCTCCATTGCAGCACGATCGCCGCGGACTGCCCGCGATCGCCGTTCGCTGGGCAGCCCCATGACCCCGGTACCTCGTCGCACGCTCCTCGTCGGATACGGGAAGCTCGGCGCGCGACTCGCCGCACGTCTCCTCGCCGACGACGGCGAGGTCTTCGCCCTGCGGCGGAGCACCGGCTCCCTGCCGGCGGGCGTGATCGGACTCTCCGCCGATCCGTCCCATCCGCTCGATTCGCCCCTTCCGGTCGTCGACGCGATGGTGATCACGCTGCCGCCCAGCGGCGTGAGTTCGGGGTACCGCACCGCGTTGACGAACCTGAGGGCCGCACTGCCCGTGCTGCCGGCGCGCACCGTGTTCGTGTCGTCGACGGGAGTGTTCGAGGGAGCTGCGGCAGATCATCCGTTGACCGAACAGGATGTCCCCGCACCGACGAGTGCGCGATCCCAGGAGCTGTACGACGGTGAGCAGGCGGCCGTGGCGCTGTTCTCCGCCGTGATCGTGCGCCCCGCGGGGATCTACGGGCCGGGTCGGGAGTTCCTCCTGCGGAAGGTGCGCGAGGGCGCTGCCGTCGACCACGCCCGGCGCACGAATCGGATCCATGAGGTCGATCTGGTGCGGACGCTCGAGCTGCTGGTGCGGATGGAGGATCCGCCGCCGCTCTTGCACGCGGTGGACGAGCGGCCCGCACCTCTCGCCGAGGTCGTCGCGTTCATCGCCGGGAAGCTGGGCGTGGACGTGCCGCCGGATGTGGCGTCCGGCGGTCCGAGCGGGGTCGTCTATGACGGGACGCTGCTGCGATCCGTGCTGGGCCACCTCGAGTACCCGACCTTCGAAGCGGGATACGCCGAGATGATCGCCGAGGACGCGATGCCGCGCCCGTAGCCTGGGGGGATGACGAACACACTCGCACGGACGGCTGCCGAGGTCGTCGACTGGCGCCGCCGCGTCTTCGCTCTCTACGCCGCCGTGCGTCTCTCCGATTCGCCGGAGGATGCGCATGAGCTGTGGCGGATCGAACGGGATGAGCTCATGCTGCATCATCCGGCGACGCCGCTGCTCGCCGAGGATCGTTCTGCGTTCGAGGGGTTGCCGATCGCCTCGTACGACCCGGAGTGGCGCTTCGAGTTGCCGGTCCTCCCCGCCGACCCCGGCGGCTTCGACTTCGCGACCGGCACCGACGGCGTCGTGCCTTTCGAGCGCGTGGGTCGCGTCGAGATCCCGGACGCCGGATCACTCGATGTCTGGTGGCTCAGGTCCTACGGCGGTGGGCTGTTCATCCCGGTGCGCGACGCTCTCGCGGGGCGCCCGGGCGGCACCTACGGCGGTGGCCGCTATCTGGTCGACACGATCAAGGGAGCCGACCTCGGATCCGATGCCGAGCGCGGGACGATCGTGCTCGACTTCAACTTCGCCTACAACCCGTCCTGCGCCTATGACCCCGCCTGGGCCTGCCCGCTCGCGCAACCCGGCAACGTGATGGCGGTGCCGATCCCGGCCGGGGAGATGTACGGGGTCGACAGCACCTGATCCCTCGCTTCCGACGTCGCTCAGGCCGGTCGCGCGGTCGACTCGCGCACGACGAGCTCCGGCTGGAACACCACGCGCTCGGGATCGGACTTCCCGCCTGCCTCGCGCAGCATCAGGTCGACGGCCGTGTAGCCGATCAGCTCGGCGGGCTGGCGGATCGACGAGAGCGGGACGACGGCCGCCGCGGCGAAGTCGATGTCGTCGTATCCGATCAGGGCGATCTCGTCGGGGACCCGGATGCTGCTCCGCATCATGAGCGCCTGCAGCACGCCCATCGCGAGCAGGTCGTTCGCGGCGAAGACGGCATCGGGACGGTCCTCCGGCGCACGGGCACTGAGGGCGTCGCCCGCGGCACGACCGGCGAGCACGCTCAGGGAATCGGTCAGGATGACTTCGAGCGAGACTCCGGCCTCGTTGGCCGCTCGGCTGGCTCCCTCGAGACGGTCGACCACCTGGCGGATGCCCATCGGCCCGCCGACGAAGGCGATGCGTCGTCGCCCCTGGGCCGCGAGGTGCTGCACGGCGAGGTAGCCGCCGCCGACATCGTCGACGGAGACCGACGAGAAGCTCTCGTCGGCGACTTCGCGGTCGACGAGCACCACGGTCGTGCCTCGGTCACGCAGGCGGCGCAGACGCGGGAGGTCGTCGGCGAGGGGGGAGATGAGGAGACCGGCGATGCGCTGCTCCTCGAACAGGTCGATATAGGCGCGCTCGCGCTCGGCCTTCTCATCGCTGTTGCCGAGCATGACCGTCATCCTGGCCTCGGCCGCGCGTTCCTCCGCGCCCCGGGCGATGTCGGTGAAGAAGGGGTTGCGCACATCGAGCACGACGAGGCCGATCGAGCGGCTGTGGCCTGCTCTGAGCTGCCGGGCCGCATCGTTGCGCACGAAGCCGAGTTTCTCGATGGCGGCCGTGACGCGTTCCACCGTGGCGGGGGAGACCTTGTCCGGATGGTTCAGCACATTCGAGACGGTCCCGACGGAGACGGATGCGGCGAGAGCGACATCTCGAACACTGACGACCACGGCGTCTTCCTTCCCGCGGGACCGCGAAACCTGTCCCTGAAACGTACCATCGACCATCCCATGACTTGACAGCAGGTCACCGAGGGTCGTAACTTACAGATGCGCCATCCTTTAAAACGATTCAATCCGCAGGGATGATCCTGCAGTTTAGGTCCGATCAATGACGATTCCCTCTGGAGCTCCCGGCTCTCCGCCGGCGCTCGAACTCCGCGACATCCGAAAGTCCTTCGGTGCGGTGGTCGCTCTCCGTTCCGGGACTCTCTCCGTCGACGGCGGATCCATCCACGCGTTGGTCGGCGAGAACGGTGCGGGCAAGTCGACCCTCGTGAAGATCGTCGCAGGGCTCTACCAGCGCGACGACGGGATCTTCCGTTTCCATGGCGAAGACGTGGACTTCACGTCGACCGCGCAGTCCAAGAGCGCGGGCGTCGCCGTGATCTACCAGGAGCCGACGCTCTTCCCCGACCTGTCCGTCACCGAGAACATCTTCATGGGTCGTCAGCCCACGGGGCGCTTCGGGCGCATCGACCGCAGGGCCATGCGGCACGAGGTCGAGCGCCTCTTCACTCGACTCGGTGTGACGATCGATCCCGATCGTCCGGCGGAAGGTCTGTCGATCGCCGACCAGCAGGTCATCGAGATCGCCAAGGCCGTCTCCCTCGATGCGAGTCTGCTGGTCATGGATGAGCCCACGGCCGCGCTGTCCGGTGTCGAGGTCGAGCGCCTCTTCACGATCGCGCGCAGTCTTCGCGACGAGGGCCGCGCGCTCATCTTCATCTCGCACCGCTTCGACGAGGTGTTCGCGCTCTGCGACACCGTCACGGTCATGCGCGACGGTGCCTACATCGCCACCAGCGCGATCGCCGACACCTCGGTCGAGGAGATCGTGCACCAGATGGTCGGCCGCGAGGTGACCGAGTTGTTTCCCAAGCAGGAGACCACCGTCGGCGCCCCGCTGCTCGAGGTCGAGAACCTCACCAGCCCCGGTGTCTTCCACGACATCTCCTTCACCGTGCGCGCAGGGGAGATCGTGGGCCTGGCCGGTCTGGTCGGCGCGGGGCGCAGCGAGGTGGCTCGTGCCGTCTTCGGGGTCGACCCCTACCGCGAGGGCGCCGTCACGATGCAGAGCGTGCCCATCCCGCGTGGTCGTCCCACCGACGCCATGCGCGCCGGCCTCGCGCTCGTGCCGGAAGACCGCCGCAAGCAAGGTCTCGTGATCGAATCGGGCGTCGGCGGCAACATCACCCTCTCGATCCGCCGCCAGCTCGCGAAGCTGGGGTTCCTCACCACCGGAATGGAGAACCGTGCCGCCCGGGAGTGGGCGGCCAGGCTCGAGGTCAAGACGCACGCCCTCGACACCGTCGCCGCCACACTCTCCGGCGGCAATCAGCAGAAGGTCGTCCTCGCGAAGTGGCTCGCCACGCAGCCGAAGGTCCTCATCATCGACGAACCCACCCGTGGGATCGACGTCGGCACCAAATCCGAGGTGCACCGGCTGCTCTCCGAGCTCGCAGGGCAGGGCATGGGAATCCTCATGATCTCGTCCGAGCTTCCGGAGGTACTGGGAATGGCCGACCGCGTCCTCGTCATGCGCGAGGGGCGCATCACCGCAGAGATCGCCCGCTCGGAGGCCACTTCCGAGAACGTCATGTACGCCGCGACGCACGCATCGGAGCTCTCCTCGTGACTACCGCAATCCCCGTCTCCTCGATGACGAAGAGGCTCTCCGCGCTCGGCCGGGCGCGGGAGTTCGGAATCCTCCTCGCCCTGGCGCTCGTGATCGTGGCGGCCACGACGAACAACTCGAACTTCCTGTTCAGCCCTGACGGGTGGCGCGACCTGCTGCTCACGCCGTCGATCCTCGTGCTCGTCGCGGTCGGGCAGGCGATCGTCCTCATCACGCGCAACGTCGACCTCTCGGTCGGCTCGGTCATGGGACTCACCGCCTACCTCACCGGTCGCCTGTTCATCGACGTCCCCGGCATTCCGATCGTGATCGTCGTGGTGGCCGCGGTCGTGTTCGGCGCCCTCCTCGGACTCATCAACGGCGCCCTGGTCGCCTTCGCCAAGGTGCCGGCGATGGTGATCACCCTCGGTACGCTCTACGCCTACCGCGGCATCAACGTGCTGTGGACCGGAAGTGACCGGGTGAACGCCTCGGACATGCCGAAGGACTTCCTGGCGCTCGGCACCGGGCAGCTCGTCGGCATCCCGATCCTCACGATCGTGGCCCTCATCGTCCTGGCCGCGGCCGCCTGGTACATGAAGAACACACGCGGTGGCCGCGAGTACTACGCGATCGGCTCGGATCCGGCAGCAGCGGAGTTGTACGGCCTCCGCGTCACGCGCCGCGTGCTGACCGCCTTCGTCGTCTCCGGTGCTCTCGCGGGTCTCGCCGGAGTGTTCTACGCCGCCCGCTACGGCACCATCAACTCGCAGGCCGGAGCCGGGTGGGAGCTCGATGCGGTCGGGGCGGCCGTGATCGGTGGCGTCGCGATCACGGGCGGCATCGGCTCGGTGTGGGGCGCGGCGATCGGTGCGGTGCTCCTGCTCACGATCAACCGGGCTCTCCCCATCCTCGGCATCCCCGACTTCTGGCAGCGCGCCGTCGTCGGCCTCCTGATCATCGGCGCGATCGTGCTCGACCGCGTCCTCGCCGTCCGGCAGAAACGACGGCTCATCGAAGCGAGGGACCAGTCATGACCGCCGCGACCACGACGACCACGACCACCCGGATCATCCGAGACTTCGACAAGCCGCTCTGGCGTCGTGTCCTCCTCACCAGGGAGATGGCGATCGTCGCCCTGCTCCTCCTCGTCGTCATCGTCTCCGCGAGCACGGTCCGCGGCTTCGGTCAGCCGATCACGCTCACCTACCTGCTCCTCGACATCGCCCCGATCCTGTTGATCGCCCTTCCGATGACGCTCGTGATGATCACCGGCGAGATCGACCTGTCGGTGGGCAGCATGGTCGGCCTCTCCAGCGTCGTCACCGGCGCGTTGGTCCAGGGTGGGATCCCCTTCGAAGTCGCGGCCCTCGCTGCGCTGCTCGTGGGTCTGGTCGGCGGAGCCTTCAACGGGTTCCTCGTGACCGTGGTCGGGCTGCCGTCGCTCGCCGTCACGATCGGAACGCTCGCGCTGTTCCGCGGCCTCGCGGTCGGCCTCCTCGGCACGGCGGCAGTCACCGAGTTCCCGGAGTTCTGGACCGACCTCGCCAAGGCGAAGATCGCGGGCACGACGGTTCCGGTGGTCATGATCCCGTTCCTGATCCTGCTGGTGGCGTTCATCCTGTTGCTGCACTACACGCCTTTCGGACGTGGCGTGTACGCGATCGGCCTGGCGAAGGATGCCGCTCGATTCTCCGGCGTGCACGTGGAGCGGACGAAGTTCATCCTCTTCGCGCTCTCCGGACTGGTCGCCGCGTTCGCCGGGGTGTTCTACACGCTCCGCTACGGCAGCGCCCGCGGTGACAACGCCACCGGCCTGGAGCTGCAGGTGATCGCCGCGGTCGTCCTCGGCGGCGTGTCGGTGTTCGGCGGGCGGGGCAAGATCTACGGGGTCGTCGCCGCCGCGCTCCTCATCGGCTCGCTGGCCAGTGCGCTGCGTCTGATGAACGTGACCTCCGATGTGATCAACATCATCACCGGCGCCCTGCTGATCGTCTCGGTCGTGGCCGCGAGCTTCCTCGCCTGGCTGCAGAAGGCCCGGCGCAGACCAGGGCGTTCGACCACCGGCGCCACCTCCACAGCTTCATGACGCCGACGCCGCACTCGCGGCACCTCACGAAAGGAACAGAACAATGATGTTTGCACGCAAGCGTGTGACCGCGGTCGCCGCCCTCGCGGTGGCCGCAGCGGTCGCCCTCTCCGGATGCGCGAGCACCGGCGGTGACGACGGCGGCGACAGCGGCGGCGACGGCAACCTCGCCATCACCTTCCTGCCCAAGAACCTCGGAAACCCCTACTTCGACACGTCGAGCAAGGGGGGCAAGGCGGCCGTCGAGGAGTTCGGCGGCACCTTCGCCGAGGTCGGACCGGCCGAGGCCACTCCCGACGCACAGGTCAGCTACATCAACACGGCCACCCAGCAGGGCGTCGGAGCGCTCGTCGTCTCGGCGAACGACCCGAAGGCGATCTGCGACGCGCTGAACGAGGCACGCGACGCCGGCGTGAAGGTCGTCACCTTCGACTCCGACACCAACCCGGAGTGCCGCGATGTCTTCATCAACCAGGCGGACTCCGAGGGCATCGCGAAGGTCCAGGTCGACCAGATCGCCGAGCAGATCGGCGGCGCCGGAGAGATCGCGATCCTCTCCGCCTCGGCGAACGCGACGAACCAGAACGCCTGGATCGACCTGATGGAGGACTACCTCGCCAGCGACTACCCCGACATCACCCTCGTCGAGACCGTCTATGGTGACGACGACGACCAGACGTCGTTCGACAAGACCGCGGCGCTGCTGCAGACGCACCCCGATTTGAAGGGGATCATCTCGCCCACGACGGTCGGCATCGCCGCGGCGGCCCGCTACCTGTCCACCTCGGACTACAAGGGCAAGGTCTCGCTGACCGGTCTCGGCACCCCGAACCAGATGCGCGAGTACGTCGAGGACGGCACTGTCACGTCGTTCGCGCTGTGGAACCCGGAAGACCTCGGCTATCTGGCGGCCTTCGCGGCCCAGGCGCTCATCGAGGGCGACATCACGGGTGAGAAGGGTGACACCTTCACCGCAGGCGACCTCGGCGAGTACACGGTCGGAGACGACGGCGTCGTGCTGCTCGGCGACCCGTTCGTGTTCGACGCCGACAACATCGGTGAGTTCGACTTCTGATGATCATCGAACGCCCGGTCGGCAGGGTGTCGACCGGGCGTTCACAGAAAGGCAGGGATGATGCGCGTGTGCGTGAAGCTCCAGGTGCGACCCGAGCTTCTGGAGGAGTATCGCGAGCGTCATGCGCCCGTGTGGCCGGAGATGCTCGCCGAGATCGCGGCGGCCGGACGCCGCAACTACTCGCTCTTCCTCGCGCCCGACGGTGAACTCATCGGCTACTACGAGACCGACGACGACGACGCGGCTCAGGCGTATCTTGCCGCGTCGCCCATCGCCGCCCGGTGGGAGGCCGAGATGGCCCGCTTCTTCGTCGGTCTCGACGGCAGGCCGGACCAGGCCGCTCCCACACTTCCCGAGGTGTTCCACCTCGAGGACCAGCTCCCCACCTCCGGTCTCCACAACGAAAGCAGTACATCGTGAGCATCCTCTCCCCTGAAAACCTCGCCGTCCTCGAGAAGCAGGGCATCGAGCTCCCCAGCTGGGCGTTCGGCAACTCCGGTACCCGGTTCAAGGTCTTCGGCACCCCCGGCACCCCGCGTGACCCCTGGGAGAAGATCGCCGATGCCGCGCAGGTCAACCAGTACACGGCACTCGCCCCCGCCGTCGCGCTGCACATCCCGTGGGATGTGGTCGACTCGTACTCCGACCTGCGCACGTATGCCGAGGACCTGGGCGTGGCGCTCGGCACCGTCAACTCGAACACCTTCCAGGACGACGACTACAAGTTCGGTGCCCTCACGCACGAGGACGCCGCGATCCGTCGGAAGGCTGTCGACCACCACCTGGCCTGCATCGACGTGATGGACGCGACCGGGAGCCGCGACCTCAAGATCTGGCTCGCCGAGGGGTCGAACTACCCCGGCCAGGCCGACCTGCGCGGGCGCCAGGACCGACTGCAGGATTCGCTGCAGAAGATCTACGACCGTCTCGGAGACGACCAGCGGCTCGTGCTGGAGTACAAGTTCTTCGAGCCCGCGTTTTACCACACCGATGTTCCGGACTGGGGCACGTCGTACGCCCAGGTGAGCGCCCTCGGCGACAAGGCGATGGTGTGCCTCGACACCGGGCATCACGCTCCCGGCACGAACATCGAGTTCATCGTGATGCAGCTGCTGCGTCTCGGCAAGCTCGGGTCGTTCGACTTCAACTCGCGCTTCTACGCCGACGACGACCTGATCGTGGGCGCGGCCGACCCGTTCCAGCTCTTCCGCATCCTCTTCGAGGTCGTGCGCGGCGGCGGTCTGAACAACCCGGACGTGGCGTTCATGCTCGACCAGTGCCACAACGTCGAGGACAAGATCCCCGGTCAGATCCGCTCGGTGCTCAATGTGCAGGAGATGACCGCACGCGCGCTGCTCGTCGACCGGGAAGCGTTGACCGCCGCGCAGAAGTCGGGCGACGTGCTGGCCGCGAACGCCGTGTTCATGGATGCGTTCTACACCGACGTGCGCCCTGCCCTGGCCGAGTGGCGGGAGTCCCGCGGGCTCGCCGCCGACCCGATGGCCGCCTACCTCGCCTCGGGATACACGCAGAAGATCGCGGCCGACCGTGTGGGCGGCGTCCAGGCCGGCTGGGGCGCCTGAGCTCCGGCCTTCGACCCTTCGATCTTCGACCCTTCTCCCAAGGAACGACTCACATGACGAATCCGACCGCCTCCGAACTCCTCGCGCGGAGCAACCGCCTCGGCGCCGATCCGAAGAACACGAACTATGCCGGCGGCAATACGTCCGCGAAGGGCAACGGGATCGATCCCGTGACCGGGCAGCCCGTCGAACTGCTGTGGGTGAAGGGCTCGGGCGGTGACCTGGGCACGCTCACCGAGAACGGCCTCGCGGTGCTGCGCCTGGACCGGATGCGTGCGCTCGTCGGCGTGTACCCGGGCATCGAGCGTGAAGACGAGATGGTGGCCGCATTCGACTACTGCCTGCACGGCAAGGGCGGAGCCGCTCCCTCGATCGACACCGCCATGCACGGCCTCGTCGACGCCGCGCACGTGGACCATCTGCACCCCGACTCCGGCATCGCGATCGCGACGGCCGCCGACGGTGAAGCGCTGACCCGGACGATCTTCGGGGAGAAAGTCGTCTGGGTGCCCTGGCGTCGCCCCGGCTTCCAGCTCGGCCTCGACATCGCCGAGATCAAGGCGGCGAACCCGCAGGCGATCGGATGCATCCTCGGCGGGCACGGCATCACGGCCTGGGGTGACACCTCCGACGAGGCCGAGGCGAACTCGCTGTGGATCATCGACACTGCAGCCTCGTACATCGCGGAGAACGGCGAGGCCGATCCGTTCGGCGGTGTCCGCTCCGGTTTCGAGCCTCTGCCCGAGGGACAGCGTCGTGAACGCGCCGCCGCGCTCGCCGGGACGATCCGTGGGATCGCCTCGACGGACCGTCCGATGGTGGGCCACTTCACCGATGCCCCGGAGGTGCTCGAGTTCCTCGCCTCCGAGAAGGCGCCGTCCCTCGCCGCGCTGGGCACGAGCTGCCCCGATCATTTCCTGCGCACCAAGGTCAAGCCGCTCCTCCTCGACCTGCCGATCACGGCGTCCGTCGAGGAGCAGATCGCCCGTCTGCACGAGCTTCACGCGGAGTACCGCGCCGACTACCAGGCGTATTACGACGCGCACGCGACGGCGGATTCTCCGGCGATCCGCGGTGCCGATCCGCTCATCGTGCTCGTCCCCGGTGTGGGAATGTTCTCGTACGGCGCGAACAAGCAGACCGCTCGTGTCGCCGGCGAGTTCTACGTGAACGCGATCAACGTGATGCGCGGTTCCGAGGCGCTGTCGACCTACTCTCCGATCTCGGATGCTGAGAAGTTCCGTATCGAGTACTGGGCGCTGGAAGAGGCCAAGCTGCAGCGGATGCCGAAGCCGAAGTCGCATCAGGGCCGCATCGCCTTCGTCACCGGCGCCGCCTCCGGGATCGGCAAGGCCATCGCCACCCGCCTCGCGGCTGAAGGTGCGTGTGTCGTCATCGCCGACCTCGACCTCGCCAAGGCCCAGGCCGCGGCGGCCGAGCTCGGGAGCACCGATGTCGCGATCGGCGTCGCTGCGAACGTCGCGGACGCCGACGCGATCCAGGCTGCGCTGAACGATGCGGTGCTCGCGTTCGGTGGCGTCGACCTCATCGTCAACAACGCCGGACTGTCGCTCTCGAAGCCTCTGCTGGAGACGACCGAGAAGGACTGGGATCTGCAGCACGACGTCATGGCGAAGGGGTCTTTCCTCGTGTCGAAGGCCGCCGCGCGCGTGCTCATCGATCAGAAGCTCGGTGGCGACATCGTCTACATCTCGTCGAAGAACTCGGTCTTCGCCGGCCCGAACAACATCGCCTACTCCGCCACGAAGGCCGACCAGGCCCATCAGGTCCGCCTGCTCGCGGTCGAGCTCGGCGAGTACGGGATCCGTGTGAACGGGATCAACCCCGACGGCGTCGTGCGTGGCTCGGGCATCTTCGCCTCCGGGTGGGGCGCGAACCGCGCCGCGACCTACGGCGTCGCCGAGGAAGACCTCGGGCAGTTCTACGCGAACCGCACGATCCTCAAGCGCGAGGTCGTCCCCGAGAACGTCGCGGACGCGGTCTACGTGCTCACCGGCCCGGAGCTCAGTCGCACCACGGGTCTGCACATCCCCGTCGACTCCGGCGTCGCCGCGGCGTTCCTGCGATGAGCGTGCGCGCCGTCGCGGCCGTCGATCTCGGTGCGACCAGCGGCCGGGTCATGATCGGGCGCGTCGGCGACGGCAGGCTCGACCTCGAGCTCGTCTCGCGGTTCCCCCACGGACCCGTCGAGCGCGCCGACGGGCTGCACTGGGATTTCGGCGCCCTTTACGAGAACGTGCTCGAGGGGTTGGCGGAGGCCGTGCGACGCGAGCCGGCGATCGAGAGCATCGGCATCGACTCGTGGGCCGTGGACTACGGTCTGATCGCGGGCGGGGAGCTTCTCGCTGAGCCCTTCCACTACCGCGATGAGCGCACCGCGGGCGGCGTCGGCGAGGTGCACGGGAGTATCCCGTTCCCCGAGCTCTACACACGCAACGGACTGCAGTTCCTGCCCTTCAACACGCTCTACCAGTACCGGATCGACGAGAGGGTCGCGGATGCCGACACCGCGCTCCTCATCCCCGACCTGATCGCGTTCCTGCTCACAGGTGTTCGCGCCGCCGAGCGTACGAACGCCTCGACGACCGGGCTGCTCGGAGTGGGTGACGGCGAGTGGGACGTCGACCTCGCAACGCGCATCGGCATCCCGACCCGCGTCCTGCCTCCGCTTCTCGACCCCGGCGCGCTGATCGGATCGCTCCGCCCGGAACTCGCCGAGCGGATCGGCAGGACCCTCCCCGTGATCGCGGTCGGCTCACACGACACCGCCTCTGCCGTGGTCGCGGTCCCTCTGAGCTCGCCGTCCGCCGCTTACATCTCGTGCGGCACGTGGGGCCTCGTCGGTCTGGAGCTGACCGAGCCCGTGCTGACGGAGGCCGCGCGCAAGGCGAACTTCACTCACGAGCGCGGCGTCGACGGTCGATACCGCTTCCTGCGCAACGTCACCGGCCTATGGCTGCTGAGCGAGAGCGTGCGCGCGTGGGAGGCGGAGGATGGTGCCTCGGTAGACCTGTCGGAGCTGCTCGTGGGGGCGTCCGCGGTCTCGCAGGAGGTGCCGCTCTTCGATGCGAACGCCCCGTCCCTCAGCGCGCCCGGTGACATGCCGTCTCGCATCGCCGCGCTGATCCGGGAGGCGGGGGCGGCTGTCCCCGCGAGTCGTGCAGCGTTCGCGCGCAGCATCGTGGAGAGCATCGCCGCGGCGTTCGCCGAGACGGTTCGGACGGCATCCACACTGTCGGGGCGAGAGGTCGACGTGATCCATCTCGTGGGGGGCGGATCACTCAACGCGCTCCTGTGCCAGGCGACGGCCGACCGCGCCGGCCTCCCCGTGCTCGCCGGCCCCGTCGAGGCGACCGCCCTCGGGAACGTGCTCGTGCAGTGGCGGGCTCTGGAGGGCGTGGACATCGAGCTGGAAGAGCTGCGCGCGCTGGTCGCCGCGACCCATCCGGTCCGCCGGTTCGACCCGGTCGTCCGCGCTTGAGGAGCAGCCCGGCGGATCCTAAAATAGGGGTGAATTCCGGCGGGCTGAAGGGCGCCCGTCGACCCATCGGGCAGGGTTCCGATCCCTGGTCGCAGGGTCGTGCGTTCCTCTCGGTCACCGCCTTTGGCTGATTGATTGGAGTGTTGCGATGTTCACGATGCCCGATCCCCGATTCGAGCTCCGCAAGATCACCGAGACCGAGTGGTTGATCCTCGACCACCGCTACGAGTCGAACGATTCCCGGCGCACCGTCGCGTGCGTGTACCAGTTGGATGCGGTCGAGGTGGACGTGCTGTGGCTGCGAGACCTTCCGCTCGCCACCTCGTACATGTCGGCGGCCGACGTGCTGGAAGACGTCCAGCGCTTCCACGCCCCTGCGCGCGACCGCAGGCCGGTGGCGATCCCGCACCGGCCGCCGCTCGCCACCGCCTGAGCACGGCCTGGCGAGGCGGATTGTCGCGCCTCGCCAGGCCGCGTGTCAACGGGGAGTCGGCGACGGCCTGCGAGAGCAAGACTGGCGCCACCGCTGATGCGATTGGAGACTGCGATGTCAGACCCGCAGATGTACCCGGACGAGGAGCGCGAAGTCGAGGCCGAAGGCATCGACCCGGACATCCCCTCGACCGACGACGATCGAGTCGTTCCCGAGGATGAGGAAGACCAGGAGCGCGACGAGGACGACGACATCGATCTCGCTGACCTGCCGTAGCGGTCGAGGGTTCGACGTCCGGAGTCGCTCTGGAAGTCACAAGTGGAGGGGCTGACGGGAATCGAACCCGCGCTGTCTGCTTGGGAAGCAGAAGTTCTACCATTGAACTACAGCCCCGTACCCGCATCCGAGGAGCAGGTGAAGGCCAGCCTACCTGCACGCCGCCCGATGGCCAAAGCAACGCGGCACGGTCGCGGCCTGGCAACTAGGCTGGTGCCGTGCTTCTCAGCGATCGCGACATCAGAGCAGAACTCGCATCCGGCCGCGTCGGCCTCGAGCCGCGCGAAGAGGGGATGATCCAGCCATCGAGCATCGACGTGCGCCTGGACCGCTACTTCCGGCTGTTCGACAACCACAAGTACCCGTTCATCGACCCGTCGGTCGATCAGCCGGAGCTCACGCGTCTGATCGAGGTCGATCCCGAGGAGCCGTTCATCCTGCACCCCGGCGAGTTCGCACTCGGCGCGACGTTCGAGCAGGTCACCCTCCCGGATGACATCGCCGCCCGTCTCGAGGGCAAGTCCTCGCTCGGGCGCCTCGGGCTCATCACGCACTCGACGGCCGGGTTCATCGACCCGGGGTTCACCGGTCACGTGACGCTGGAGCTCGCGAACGTCGCGACCCTGCCGATCAAGCTGTGGCCGGGGATGAAGATCGGGCAGCTCTGCTTCTTCCGGCTGACCTCACCTGCCGAAAGCCCCTACGGGTCCGGCCCCTACGGCAACCGCTACCAGGGGCAGCGCGGACCGACGGCCTCCCGGTCGTTCCAGAACTTCCATCGGACGGACGTCGGCGTGACCGACGTCGGAGCAGTCGGAGGCTGAGATGAGCGACATCAGCGGCACCACCCCGGAAGAACCGATCGAGCCTGAGGAGGGCGGGGTTCCCGAGGAGCCGCTGATTCCGCCCGCGGATGCGGTGATCCCGCCGCCCCCGCCCGAGATCCCGATCCCGGACGGTCTGCTGGCCCCGCCCTCGTCCGCAGCGATCCCGCCGGCGGATGCGGTGATCCCGCCGCCTCCGCCTGAGACGCGTCGTCGCTCCGACCGCCCGCGCCCCACTCCCGCGATCCTCGATGGTGAGCCTCCCGCCGCCGTCGCCGACGACTGGGCACAGCCGTCGGTCGCGCCGGAGGTTCCGACCTCCGGCGGCTACGGCGGGCTCACGGTGGCGATCTTCGTCTTCCTGTTCGTGCTCCTGATCGCCGCGATCGGGCTCGTGGTGTTCCTGCTCAACACCGTGGGCTTCCCCTGGGCGAGCAGCGACAGTGCGGTGTCGCTCGCCGTCGCCCTGCGGCTCTGAGGTCTCTCAGACCCGCGTCTTCCGCGGTCGCCGGCGCAGCGCGGCCGAAGCGACGGCGACGAGCGTGCCGACGGTCACACCGATGATCGTCTCGATCGCGCGATCCTGCAGGAGCACGTCGACGGGCGTCGGCGCGGCGAGGTGCACCATGAGCAGCGCGAGCGGGGTGATGAACACCATCGCGATGCCGTAGTTGCGTCCGACGAAGAGTTCGGCGGCGGCCTGCAGCAGCACCACGAGCGCGATGACCGCGAGCGGCGGCAGGTCGAAGACGAGGATCCCGGCTGCGACGAGCACGCCGAGCAGCGTCCCGAGCAGACGTTGGATACCGCGGATCACGCGGGCGTTGAGTTGCGGCCCGCTGACGGCGGCGACCGCGCCGACGGCCGCCCAGTACCAGTGCGAGTCCATGATCAGCAGCCCGGCGAAGCCCGCCCCGATGATGGCGACGCCGACCGACAAAGCCATCTCTCGGGCGATCGGTCCCACGGGCTGCAGGGTCTTCGGCGGCACGTCGTCCGTGCGGCGCGTGAAGACGCCGATGAGCGCGGTGATCGCGAGCCCGAACAGGACGCTCGGTCCGCCGACCAACAGCACATCGCCGAACGAGGCGATGGTGGCCGGGATGGTCGCGCACGCCCCGACCGCGAACACCGGGAACAGCGGCCCCGGCGGGTGCCACCGCATCGTGTACGCGAGCAGGGTGACGGCGGAGGCGATGACGGCGACGACGAGGATGCTGACCGGGGCGGGGACGGCGAGAGCCGACAGGGCGGTGCCGACGAGCATCGAGGCGAGGATGATGCCCCCGGCGCTCGCCTGCATCCGGATGCGATCGCGGAACACGTCATGGCGCCCGTACAGCGCGGCGAAGGCGCCGAAGCTCGCGTAGATGCTCAGGTCGAGGCGGCCCAGCATCCACAGAACGAGCAACGGCGCCGCCACGCTGATCGCCGCGCGGAGCGCCACTCGGTGATCACCGCGGTGCGGTTCGACGCGGAGGACGCCGGTCCATACTCTTCCCCGGGATTCCGCCACCGATCCAGCCTACGTCCGATGCCGAACCGCGCCGACTCCGGCGCCGACTCCGGCTCCGGTGTGCCGAAGGGCTCAGCCCGCCGTGGCGCCCCGCAGGAGCAGGAGGCGTCCCTTCTCGAGGACGCGGTTCAGGACAGCGGCCGCGGCGTCGGTCTCGTGCGGGTCGAGGTCCGCCCACAGGGGCCCTGTCAGGTCTGCGATCTCCCGGCCGATCTCGGCGACCCGTGCCTCGCCCGTCGGAGTGAGCGCGGAGCCGGCGAGGAGTCCACGGCGGCGCAGGTCCGTGAGGATCGGTCCGACCTCCGTGGCGGGGAGACGATCGGCCAGGAAGGCGTCGAGCTCCCCGGCGCCGTCGAACTGTGCGGTGAGCCTCAGCGAGACCCACTCGCGTTCGCTGAGGTCGTGAGGGGTGAGGACGGTCTGCAGGAGCGCGCTCAGCGCCTTCTCCGTCTGGCCGATGAGCTGGGGTCCGAAGGGGATCATGGCGTTTCCATTTCGTTGGTGTTGGTGTTGGTGTTGGTGTTGGTGTCTTCGCCGATGCCCCAGCTCGCCCCTCTGGCGACGAACGCGCCGAGAAGGGTGACTCCGGCGAAGACCAGCATCAGGAGTCGGGCGGCGTCGACGACGTCGGGCATCGCGAGGTTGACGAGCACCCCGGCCATCGCCGCACTGAACGCGCTTGCGATGATGAAGACCGTGTTCACGGCTGCGGCCGCCTTGGCACCTTCCTCCTCGCCGGACGTGCTGCCGAGCGCGGCGACGGTCAGATGGGGGAATCCCAGGCCGATGCCGGCACCGGCGAGGAAGAGAGTGGCGAACCAGAGCGCGATGACGAGCGCGGACGGGCCCTCGTGCTGGAGGAGTCCGTAGCCGGTGAGACCGGCGGCGACCGTCACCGGGCCGATGGTGATGAGCAGGCGACGGGAGCGGACGCCGGTGGCGTTGGCCGTGAACACCTGCGTGACCGACCACCCGAGCGAGAGCGCGGCACCGAGCAGGCCGGCGACGAAGGGCATCAGCCCGCCGATCTCCTGCCCGAACAGCGGGATGAACGCCTCGGTGCCGATCGCGAAGGCCAGGACGGCGACGGTGATGTACACCCATCCGAGTGAGGACCCCGCGGCGAACGTGACGCGCGGCAGGATGCCGTTGCCCCCACGCCGCTCGTGACGCAGGAACCAGGCACCGAGGACGACACCGACGACGATGGCGACTCCCGTGCCGAAGCCGGCGGGGACGATGCTCGCGACACCCACGGCGGCGACGCCACCGGTGAGGAGCACGAGGGATGTCCACGGGACGGACTCGCTCGATCGCATCCGAGTGGTCTGCGGCAGGGCGCGCACGACGACGATGCCGATCAGTGCCGAGACGACGGCCAATCCGATGAACGTCACGCGCCAGGCGTCCAGCTGCGCGAAGACGCCTCCCACCACCGGGCCGACGATGTTGCCGACGCCCCACATGGCCGACACGAGGGCGGCGGCCCGTGCCCAGAGGCGCTCGGGGAGGGTGCGCTGGATGAGTGCATAGCCGAGTCCGGCGAGCAGACCGCCGCCGAGACCCTGCACGGCCCGACCGCCGAGCAGTGCCCACATCCACGGACTCGCGGCGCAGAGCAGCGAGCCGAGTCCGAACAGGCCGAGTGCCCACAGGTAGGCCTGCACCGCACCCCGTTGCGTGAGGATCCGGCTGACCATCATCGAACTGACCACGGAAGCCAGGAGGAAGGTCGTCATCGTCCACGCGTAGAACTCCGCGCCGCCGATGTCCCCGACGATCGTGGGGAGCAGGCTCGTCGTGAGATAGACGTTGCTCGCCTCGAGGAGCACGCCTCCCGCGAGCACGGAGGCGATCGGCGCGTAGCGGCTGCCGAGCAGTTCGCGCCAGCTTCCGGCGCGGTGCGTGCGGTGCGGTGTCTGAGTCATCGGCTGCCCTTCGTGGCGTCGGAGCGGGCGGAGGTCTCGCCCGTCGGCGCCGGTTCTCGGCGGCCGATCGTCACGCTAATACCTCGAGTAAACTCGAGGTCAAGAGGAGGCGGCGATGTCTTTGGAACCCGACGATCTGCTCGCCATCGGCGAGGTCGTCCGGCGCACCGGCGTCCCGGCGACATCCCTGCACTTCTACGAGCAACTGGGGCTGATCTCGTCGACCCGGACCGCAGGGAATCAACGCCGATACCGGCGGCACATGCTGCGGCGGATCTCGTTGATCGTGGTCGCGAAACGCCTCGGTATCCCCCTCACCGATGTGCACGAGGTCTTCCAGAGCCTGCCTGCCGATGAGTCGCCCTCTCAGCGGGACTGGCAGCGGGTCGCAAGGCTGTGGCGTGAGCAGCTCGACATCCGTCGCACCCAGCTCGAGCACCTCCGTCGCGAGATCACCGGCTGCATCGGCTGCGGGTGCCTGTCGCTCAAGGCCTGCCGGTTGCTGAACCCCGAGGATGCGCTCGCCGACGACGGTCCGGGCCCGCGCCGGATCTGAACCTCGTCAGAGCCCGGACGTCAGAGGCCCGGGTCGTCAGGGCCGGACGTCAGAGGTCGGAGGGCAGCAGGGGGCGCATGAACGTGCGCTCGTAGCGCAGCACGCAGCCGCTCTCATCCCGGATGCGGTCGGCCTCGATGAACTCCGGATCGACCCCGAACCTCGCCCGGTACACCTCGTAGTCGGCGAAGGAGGGGAAGGTGAACAGGGCGAGGGCCTCGTCGCTCGCTCCCTCGGACGGGAGGAAGTAGCCGTGGTGGACACCCCCGTGGCGTCCCACGAGCTCGATCCATGCGCGCGCGAACGACTCGAAGGCGTCGATCTTCTTCGGATCGATCGTGTACGTCACGACACACGTGATCATGCGTCCACCGCCGTGCGCTGTCGTCCTGCGTAGAGCGTCCCCCAGCGGGTGAGCTCGGTCAGCAGCTGCCCGGCGCTCGCACCCAGCTCGCTCAGTCGATATTCGACCTTCGGTGGCACCTGGCGGTAGACGGTCCGGGTGATGAGGCCGTCGGCCTCGAGCTCGCGCAGTTGACGCGTGAGCACGCGCGGGGTCGGATCCTGCAGCAGCCGTCCGAGTTCGCCGAAGCGAAGCACCTCATGTTCGCCGAGGAGGGTGAGGATGCTGGGCTTCCAGGCGCCCCCGAGCACCGCGATCGACACTTCGGCGTCGCACGATTCGGTCCACTCGCGGACGATCCGTTCCGTCTTCTCTCTCACCTGTCGGCCCTCCACAGTATCCAAAATGTCCGTACGTATCAGAAATGACCGTACTTGTGGCTTCTGTGTGTACCTTTGCAGACTGAGGGTGTGACCACAACCCCCGTCCGTGTCCCGTCCCGTTCGTCCGTCCGCCTTTGGCTCGCGATGGTCCCGCTCCTGCTCGGGATCCTCATCGGCGCCCTCGCGATCAGCAGTGTCTCCACCGCCCTCCCCGCGATCCGTGGCGACCTGGGACTGACCGACATCGAGGGGCTCTGGCTCGTCGACGTGTACGCCCTCTCCCTGGCGGCGACACTGATCCTCGCCTCCCGGATCGGTGACGCGTTCGGACGCAAGAGCATCGTCCTGATCGGCTTGGCGGCCTTCGCCGCACTCAACGCCGTGGGTGGGATGGCCACGAGCGGCCTGCTGCTCATCGTCGTCCGTGCTCTGCTGGGGGTCGCGGAGGCCTTCGTGGTCGCGGGAGTGGTCTCGACGATCGGGGCCAAGTTCCAGGCGCGCGAGCGTGTCCTCGCCTACGGGTTGTGGACGGCGACGTTCGGCACGGGAAGCGCACTCGGTCCGGTGCTCGGTGGGCTGCTGGCCGAGGGGCCGGGATGGCGCTGGCTGATGCTGGGCAGCGTTCCGCTCGCGGTGATCGCCGGAGTGCTGGCCCTGTGGCTCGTGCCGGACTCACGCAGTGCCCTGCTGCCCTCCTGGGACGTGCCGAGCATCCTGTCCTCGATCCTCGCGCTCGGCGCTCTCGTCTTCGCGCTCCATGAGGCCCTCGCCGCGCCCTTCTCGGCCGGGATCGCAGCCCTCATCGCGACGTCGAGCCTGATCTTCTTCGTGCGTCGGCAGCGTCGGCTCCGCGATCCGCTCATCGACATGGGACTCTTCCGGATCCCGGGCTTCAGCCCTGCGATCATCCGCATCGTCGTGAGCAGCGGTGCGTCGGCGGCCTCCGTGCTGTTGGTGAGTCTGCACCTGCAGGACACCCGGGGGCAGAGTGCGGCCGAGGCGGGCATCGCCCTGCTGCCCCAGGCCGTGGCCATCGCGATCGGGGGCGTGCTGGCGCCGCTGGCGCTGCGCGTGCTGTCGGCGAACTCCCTCACGGTGCTGGCGCTCGTCCTGCAGGCCGTGGGGCTGGGGTGGCTCGCGCTCGACCCGGCCGTCGTGGCGATCCCGCTCGTGCTCGTCGGCCTCGGTTTCGGCGTCGGTGCGACACTCGCCGCGACGGCGCTGTTCGAGGCGACGACCGAGGACCAGGCCGGACAGGTGGGCGCGATTCAGGAAATCGGATTCGCGCTCGGAGGCGGGCTCGGGATCGCCGTGTTCGGCACCATCGCCGCCGTCCTCGTCACCGGCGGCTTCGTCGTGGCAGTGCTCGTGGCCGCCGTCGTGGTCGTGGCGGCCGCGGTTCTTCCGGTGGTGCGGCGCGGAGTCCGTCGACGCGCCTGAGTCGCATCCGGTGCGATCGACCCGAGCGCATCGATGGCCTCGAGCCCGCCCCTCACCAGTGCGACGACCGCATCGAGGGTCGCATCCGCCGACAGCACGCGGGTGTGGCCGAGCCCTTCGGTGCGGAGCAGGCGGGAGCGCTCGCCGTGGGCTTCGTGCAGCCGCAGGGAGTCGGAATCCGGCATCCGTCGGTCATCGCGATCGTGCACGACCAGCAGTGCGGTCTCCGTCGGAAGCGGATGCCGCGCGGCGTCGTAGCGCGCCGAGACCGTGGCCCGGTCCAGACCGAGCAGCCGATGGAATCGCTCCGTGAGACTCGCGGTCGTCGCGGGATCGAGGCGGAGCTCTCTCGCGAACTCCGCGAGGAAGGCGTCGGGGCCGGCCGCACCGGCGATCGCGGCGACGGCACCGGTCGGCACGGTCGACCGGGCCACGGTCAACGCGGCGAAGGCGCCGAACGAGTGCCCGACGATCGCGGCGAAGGGTCCGTGCACAGCGTGCAGCTGCTCGGCGGCGTCGACCCAGTCACGCACATCGGTGCGACCGCCGCCGGAGGTGCCGTGCGCGGGTGCGTCGAACGCGATCACACGGAACCCCTCCGCGACCAGCTCGCGCACGAGCGGGGCGAACTGTGAGGCTCGGCCGCGCCATCCGTGCAGGAGCAGCACCGCGTGAGGTCCGCCGCCCCACTCGTAGGTGGACACCTCGATGCCTCGCACGTGCAGGGTCCCGCGGCGCGCGTCGTCGAGTGTCGGGGCATCGGCCTCGCGCACCGGCATCCGCGGGGAGGTGGTGAAGAAGAGGCGGTAGGCGAGGTCGCCCGCGAACGTGGGCGAGACGCGGGCGGCGGCATGGATGGTGCGGGTGAGCAGTGCGGGGAGGGACGGCATGGGGACTCCTTCGCCAAACAATACGAACGATCATACGTACACTAGGCGAACGATCGTTCGTATACTAGAGGCATGTCGATTCATGCGGTGCAGGACGGACGGCGAGCGCGTGGTGATGCCTCGCGCCGCATCGTGCTGGACAGTGCGACCGATCTCGCCTCCGTCGAAGGACTCGACGGGCTGACCATCGGCCGGCTCGCCGAAGCCTCCGGGTCGAGCAAGAGCAGCATCGCCACGCTCTTCCGGAGCAAGGAGGGCCTGCAGCTCGCCACGGTCGAGGCCGCGCGGGAGATCTTCACCGCGCAGATCGTCGAGCCCGCCCGGGAGCATCCGCGGGGTGTCCACCGCCTCGCCGCGCTGTTGCGCAACTCCCTCGCGTACTCGAAGGAACGGGTCTTCGCCGGTGGGTGCTTCTTCGCCGCCACGGCAGCCGACGTCGACTCGAAGTCCGGACCCGTGAGCGATGCGGTGCGTGCGGCACTGGTCGACTGGTACGGCTACCTCGAAGCTCAGATCCGCCACGCGGTCGCCGTGGGGGAGATCGATGCCGATGCGGAGATTCTCGCCTTCGAGCTGGTCGCCTTGAACGAGGAGGCCAATGCGCGCTCGCTGCTGATGGACGACGAGCGCCCCTACGCGCTCGCGGCCGCCGCGATCCGCGCTCGCCTCCGTGCTGCCGGCGCAGCGGAGTCCGCGGTGTCGCTCCTCGACCTCTGACGTCGACCCCAGGCGCCGACCTCTTATGCCGACCCCAGGCGCACGAGACGCCTCACCCGCTGTCGGATGAGGCGTCTCGTCGATGGTGGCCGGAGCGTCAGGCGTCGCGACCGCGGGTGAAGCCCGCCTCGAAGCCGCGTTCGAACGCGTGCTGCGCCATCCGTCCGGCGCGGGGGTGTCCGTGGCCGTGGCCGTGGGTGTGGGTGTGGGTGTGGCCGTGGCCGTGGCTCTGCGCGTGGGCGTGCCGTTCGCCGTGGCCGTCGTCGTGACGGCATCCGTACTCCGTGTCCATGCCCGGGCCGAAGCCCCGGCGGAACGGGCGTCCGAAGCCGTGCCGGGCTCCGCGACCATGCCGGGGGCCGCCGAAGCCGTGCCGACGTCCGCGGGGCAGAGGGGTCTCCTCGTCCCAGCCGAACGCGCGCGCGATCTTCTCCAGCGACGCGAGGGTGGTGGCCAGGTCCTCGGGGGATACGGCATCGGCGACCTTCGCGCGGATCTCGTCGACGATGGTGCCGAGGCGATCCTTCGCCGCGCGGCCTTCGTCGGTGAGCGTCCAGCCCTCGCCGTCGGCGGCGATCCAGCCGCGCTCGATCAGGTCACGCAGCTTGTGCGCCTTGAGTGGGCGATCCGGGGCGACGGTGCCGTCGACGGCATTGATCATCCGCCAGTCGCGGCGGTTCGCGTGCTCGCGGTCGAAGGCGGTGGCGAACTCGGCCGCCATGAGGCGGTCGGCGGCCTTCAGCCAGTAGCCGAAGGGGCGGCTGGTGTTTTCAGGGTTCTGTGATTCAGAGGTGTTCATGGAAAGTCCTTCGTTGTCGGGGTGCATGTGTATGTCACAGTGCATGTATATGTAGTGTGACATGCAGTCGTGATGCATGTCAAGTCGCATGTAAAATCAGAGGGTGACCACCGACAAGAACGAACCCGCGGAATCGGATCCGGCCGAAGCCATCGCGCAGGCGCTGTCCCGCCTGCGAGGGCGTCGTCCGGGCGATCGGGGGCACAGCGGGAGAGGCGGTCCCCACGGTCGGCACGGCGGACCGCAGGGGACTCACGGCGACGACGTGCACGACCACTTCGATCACCACCGCGGCCATCCGGGCATGCCGCCGTGGATGGCCGACCCGTCCGGGCGCCTCGGTGGTCCTGCCCGCATGCGGATGCTGGAGGCGCTGGCCGCGGCGGCGACTCCTCTCAGCGTGAGCGATCTCGGTGCCGCGATCGGCGTCGATCAGCCGCGAGCGTCACGGCTCGTCCAGCAAGGCGTCGAGCGCGGCTATGTGCGTCGCGAGGCCGACCCCGACGACGCGCGGCGCACGCGTATCGCACTGACCGACGAAGGCCGCCGCCTCGCCCGCGGCATGCGTGGTGAGCGTCGCGAGATGCTGACGACCGCGCTCACCTCATTCACCGACGAGGAGCGCGTCGAACTCGCCCGGCTGCTCACCAAGCTCGCCGACAACTGGCAGCGCTGAGCCGGTCAGGCCGACGCGATCCCGACCGACGGTCCGTGCACAACTCAGGAGGAAATCGGCGACCCGCCGTCTGAACGCCCCTGAAGGTGCGGTTTCGGCCCGTTTCTCCGGAGTTGTGAACGGGGAGCCTTCCGTCAGCGCGGCGCCTTCACCGGCAGCAGCAGGAGGAAGCCGGCGAGCAGCACGATCACGATGCCCAGGATGCCGAAGGCGGTCTGACTCGTCAGCACGATCAGCAGGGTCCAGGCGCCGGAGGCCATCCAGCTCGCCGCGCGGCCCGTCGTGGCGTACAGGCCGAAGATCTCGCCCTCGCGGCCGGCCGGGGTGACCCTGGCCAGGAACGACCGGGCCGCTGCCTGAGCCGGTCCGACGAATGCGCACAGGATGAGGCCGCCGACCCAGAACACCATCGACCCGGCGTCCCGCAGGAAGAACACCGCGAGGCCCGCGACGATCATCGAGCCGATCGAGGCGAGGATGATCCGCTTCGGTCCGAGTCGATCGTCGAGTCGCCCTGCGGCGATGGTCGAGACTCCGGCGATCAGGTTCGCCGCGATGCCGAAGATGATGATGTCCTGCGTGCCGAAGTTGAAGACGGCCGTCCCGATGATCGCACCGAAGGCGAAGGCGCCGCCGAGTCCGTCACGGAACACCGCGCTCGCCAGCAGATACCAGAAGGTGGGCCGGGTCTCCTCGTTGCGGTAGAGCCCGGCGACGTCCTTGACCAGGAGGGGGTAGGAGGCGAAGAAGCCGACCTTGCGCTCCGGGCGTCCGAGCGAGGGCTCCGGCACGTTGAGGAAGATCGGGATGCTGAAGATGATCGCCCACACCGCGCAGCCGACCGCGATCAACCGGTAGGCGAGTCCGTTGTCCGTGGACATCCCGAACCAGTCGAAGGTGTCCAGCACCACGACGATCACCAGTGCGATGATGCCGCCGAGATAGCCGAAACCCCATCCGAGACCGGAGATGCGGCCGACGTTCCGAGGGGTGGCGATGCCGATGAGCATCGCGTTGGAGTTCACCGCCGCGATCTCCTGGAACACGGTCGCCGCCGAGATGAGCGCGACGCCCAGCCAGAACAGACTCGGGGCCGGCTCCACGAACCACAGTCCCAGCATGCACAGGATCAGGGCGCCCGTGCCGATCCCGAGCCAGAGCTTCTGCCGACCGGCGGCATCGGCGCGCTGTCCGAGCACCGGCGCGAGGAGCAGGATGCCGAAGGCCGCGATGGTGGATCCGAGGCCGAGCCCGGATGCGAGGTCCGCCTCCGCCGCGAGCCGGGCCGGATCGTCTTCGCTCAATGCCGCGATGTCGGCAGGGAGGAAGGACTCGCTGACCAGGTAGAGCGCGGTGAAGACGAACGTCAGGATGACGGTGTTGAACGGTTGCGTCGCCCAGTCCCACAGCGCCCACGAGTAGACCTGCTTCCTGGGGGCGGGGGTCTCGCCACGCAGATCGAGGCCGACGACGGCGACGGCACCGCTGTTGGCGGTCGCTGCGGGCTCGGGGACGCCAGGGCGAGATTCGGGTTCGCTCATGGGGGAAGTCTGGCGGCCTCCGGTGAACGTCCGGTGACGGCGCGCCGCGTCGACACGCCCGGTGCGGGATCAGAAGTGCGCCTCCGACGGCCCGCAGCGGCGCGTTTTCGAGCCCGCACCGGTGCGGGGGCCGCGCGGAGGGGGCTCAGTCCGTACGGAGGGGGCGGAGCGTGCGGGCGTAGTCCTCCTTCAGCACCGCCAGGTGGAGCCAGGCTTCGATCCGCGTGACGCCGGGCAGCGCGCGCAGGCGTTCGAGGCTCGCATACAGCGCACCGGCCGAGGGCTCGACCAGCGTCGCCACCGCATCGAACCGCCCGAGCGTTCGTGCGGCGAAGTCCACCCCGCGTCCGCGCCGGAGCTCGTCGATCACGGCCCCGTCGTCGTCTCCGAGCGTCATCCCGACTCCCATCGACAGCTGCCGGTGCGCGAGCCCGCGTGCCTCGACGGCGCTGATCTTGATGACCCCGGCGTCGATCAGTCGCTGCACCCGGGTGGCGACGGCCGAGGGGGAGAGGCGCACTTCCTCACCCAGAGCGCGGAAACTCTCCCGCCCGTCCGCCTGGAGTCGCTCGATCAGGGCTTCGTCGATCACGTCGAGGGTGACGTCACCGTGGTACTCGGAGACGAAGAAGCCCTTGATCACGGTCGAGTAGATGATGGTGCTGATGTCGTGCACGCCGTCGATCGCACGGATGAGCGCGAGCAGATCGTGCAGCTCCGACATCGACCCGACGCGCACCTCGGTGACCACGTCGTGCGAGCCCCCGACCGCCGAGACCAGCACGGTCTCGCTCATGTCGCGCAGGTGCTCGGCGACGTGTTCGACCGTGCCGTCGGTGCGGAGGGAGACGTGGGCGAGTACGTGCTGCCCGAGGAAGACCGGATCGACGGCCGCGACGACCCGGACCGTGCGGTCGGCGAGCATCGTCCGCAACCGCGCCGCGACCGCCGCCCGCGACTGTCCGAGCCGTTCGGCGAGTGAGAGGATGCTGGCACGACCGTCTTCCTGCAGCGCGCGGATGAGTTCGGCGTCGAAATCCATGGTCGCCCTCGATTCGTCAGATTCCCGCGAACGCACGGATCGCCGCGCGCTTATTCAGTCTAGAAGCGCTTGAGCCGTCGAGAAGGAAAGCATTGCATGGTTTCGTGATCAGAAATCCAGTGAATACTCATTCTCGCTGGAGTTCTGACCTTGCCGACGGCTCCGCACGTCCGTAGCATCCTTCGCTATCCGACATCTTCCGCAAAGGAGCGGGCACCCTCATGACCTCCACACCCAGCACCGGTACCCACAGCCGGGCACGACGCGCCGGCATCGCCGCCTTCGTCGGCACCACGATCGAGTGGTACGACTTCTACGTCTACGCGACCGCCGCGGCGCTCGTCTTCGGTCCGCTCTTCTTCCCGAGCGGCGACCGACTCGCCGAGACCGCAGCGGCCTTCGCGACCTTCGCGGTCGCCTTCCTCGTCCGCCCCCTCGGCGGCATCATCTTCGGCCACATCGGCGACAAGCTCGGACGCCGGGTGTCGCTCGTCATCACGCTGCTGATGATGGGCGCGGCCACGGTGCTCGTGGGCTGCCTGCCGACGTACGAGAACATCGGCATCCTCGCCCCGATCCTCCTGATCCTGCTCCGTGCGGTGCAGGGCCTCGCGGTCGGCGGCGAGTGGGGCGGCGCGGTGCTCATGAGCGTCGAGCACGCCCCCGAGAAGTCCAAGACCTTCTACGGCGGCTTCACGCAGCTCGGCAACCCGGCCGGCGCGCTGCTGGCGTCGGGAATCTTCGCGATCATGACGCGCATGGGCGACGACTTCATCATCAACGGCGGATGGCGCATCCCCTTCCTGCTCTCGATCGTGCTGGTCGGCGTCGGTTTCTGGGTGCGCTACCGCGTCGAGGAGTCCCCGGTCTTCGAGGCGAAGATCGAGGGCCGCAAGCAGTCGATGCCGCTCGCCTTCGCGCTGCGCACCAACTGGCGTCCGATCCTCCTCGGCATCGGCATCCTGCCCATCTCGACCGGCGGCTACTACCTGGCCACCACCTTCGCCACGGCGTACGCCACCGGCGACACGGTCGCGATCAGCGAGCAGGTCATCCTCGATGCCATGACCATCGCCTCCTTCGTGGAGTTCGTGGTGACGCTTCCCGTCGCCTGGCTGGGCGACAAGTGGGGCCGGAAGAACGTCATGTACCTCGGCCTGCTCACCTCGGTGCTCACCTTCGTGCCGTTCCTGCTGATCCTGCCCGGCCGAGTCGAACCGCTCATCTTCCTGTTCGCCTCCCTGGTGCGCATCGCGATGAGCGCCACCTACGCGCCGATCGCCGCGCTGCTCTCGCAGATGTTCCGTCCGCAGGCCCGCTACACCTCGATCGCGCTGTCCTACGGCGTCGGCGCGGCGGTCTGGGCCGGGTTCTCCCCGTGGTTCGCGACCCAGCTCATCGCCTGGACGGGCAGCATCTGGTCGGTCATCGCGATGTTCATCGGTATGGCCCTCATCGCCGGTGTCTGCACGCGTCTCGCGCCGCAGCACTCCGACGAGGCCCCCGTCACCGCCTCCTTCACCGCCCGCACCGACACGACCGCGAACAGGCTGCCATGAGAAAGCTCACCCCCTTCGACCGCTCCGCGCAGGAGACACCCGTCCTCCTGACGGCGCAGGCGATCCACACCGCGGATGCCGAAGCCACCACGGCCACGGCCATGCTGACCGACCGGGGACGGATCCTCGCGATCGGCACCCCCGCGGAGTGCGAGGCGGCGGTCGAACGGGCAGGGCTCTCCCCGGAGCGCATCGACCTCGGTGACGCGGTCGTGGTCCCCGGGTTCGTCGACGCCCACGCGCATCCGCTCATGTTCGGGCAGATGATGACCTGGGTCGACTGCGGACCCGAGAAGGCCGGCAGCATCCCCGAGATCGTGGCACTGCTGAAGGCGGCGGCCGCCGACCTGCCCGCAGGACGGCCGGTGCGCGGCTACGGCTACGAGCAGCGGAACCTGGCGGAGAAGCGGCACCCCACCCGCTTCGAGCTCGATGAGGTCGCGAGCGATCGCGAGGTGTATCTCATGAACGCCTCCGGCCACGGCGGCGTCGTGAACTCGCACACCCTGCAGGCGGGCGGCGTCGACCGGGACACCCCGAACCCCGACGGCGGCGAGTTCTTCCGCGATGCGGAGGGCGAGCTGACGGGTGAGCTGTCGGACGCCGCCTGCAACATCCTCACGGGCGTGCACGGCGTGAAGATCGGCCACCACGGTCCGAACTTCCACCTCGCGGATGAACCGGAGGAGCACCTGCGCCAGCTGGATGCCGCGACGCAGCGCTTCCTCGCCGGTGGTGTCACCTCGATCGGCGACTGCCAGGTCACGCGCCGCGAGTTCGACATGTACCTGCGTCTCGCCGAGGCCGGGCGCCTCGAGCTGCGGGTGTCGATGTACCTGCTGTCGCACCTGCTCGACGAGGCCCTCGAGATGGGACTCGTCGGTCAGTTCGGCAACGCGCACCTGAGCTTCGCGGGCATCAAGTTCTACGCCGACGGGACGCTGGGCGGCTGGACCGCGTACTTCCCGGACGGCTACGTGGGTGACCCCTGCCGCACCGGGCAGTTGTACCACGAGCCTGCCGAGTACGCCGGGCTCATCCGCAAGGCGCACGCTGCGGGCCTGCAGACGGCCACGCACGCGCAGTCACCCACCGCGATCGAGATGGTCGTGTCAGCGATCGAGTCCGCGCTCGCCGAGCATCCGGATGCCGATGCCCGGCACCGCATCGAGCACTGCGGTCTGCCGACTCCCGAGCAGATCGAGCGGATGGCGGCCTCGGGTATCCGTCCGGTCAACCAGACGCAGCACTACTTCAACTGGGGCGAGGGCGTCGAGGAGGCGATCGGCACCCCGGGTGAGCGCTTCAACCCGCTCGGGGAGTTCGAACGGGCCGGCGTGCCGATCACGATCTCCTCGGATGCGCCGGTCGCGGAGCCGATCCCGCTCGAGGCCATCCAGACCGCCGTCACCCGCGTCACCCGGCGCGGACACACGCTCGGACCGGATGACCTGCGGATCTCCGCGCTCGCCGCCCTGCGCGCCCACACGATCGAGGGTGCCGCGTCGATCGGCCGCGACGACGATCTGGGCTCCCTCGAAGTCGGGAAGTACGCCGACTTCGCGGTGCTGTCCGGCGATCCGCTGTCCGTTCCGGCCGAGGAGATCTCGGCGATCACCGTGCGCGAGACCTGGGTCGACGGCGTTCGTCGTCACCGGGTGTGAGGATGATCCGATGAACTCCGACACCACGACGGCCGAGCAGTACGCCGACACCGCGGGCCGGGCGGTCCTGGAGACCATCCGCGCCTATGGAGTGACCGCGATCTTCGGCATCCCCGGCACCCACAATCTGGAGCTGTACCGGCCGCTCGCCGAGCTCGGGATCAGTGCTGTCACGAACCGTCACGAGCAGGGCTCCGGCTACGGGGCCGACGGCTGGGCGCAGCAGACCGGACTCCCCGGCGTGGTCATCACCACGTCCGGCCCCGGCCTGCAGAACGCCATGAGTGCGATCGGCACCGCGTTCTGCGAATCGCGACCCCTCATCGTCCTCTCCCCGGGAGTGCCGCTCGGCGCCGAGTTCGCCGACGTCGGCACGCTCCACGAGACGAAGGATGCCACGGCCATGGTCGGCGCGATCGCCGAGTGGTCGCGGCGGGTGACCAGTGCCGCCGAGGCGGTGGATGCCGTCCATGATGCGTTCACGCTGTTCCGCACCGGGCGTCCCCGGCCCGTGCACATCGAGATCCCCCTCGACGTGCTGGAGGCGCCGGCCGAGGTCTCCGCCGAGGCGCGCCGGCCCCGCCCGGTCG
>NZ_JRKC01000078.1:0-6289 GCF_000800925.1 Microbacterium sp. ZOR0019
GTGGAGCGCGCACAGCTGCGTGATCGTCTGGCGCTCCTCGGGCTCGAGCCGCTGCTCACGGAACTCTCGGTGCGACACGTCTCCGAGTCGCAGGTGGGGGAGGAGCTCGAGTTCGCCTGGTGGCAGTCACTCCTCGAGCGAGCATTGCAGGACAACCGTGCTCTCCTCGGCGCGAACACCGCCGTGGTCGACCGTCTGGAGCGGGACTTCCGGTTGGTGGATGAAGCGCATGCCGCGATGGCGGGTCCTCTCCTCGCCTGGCAGCTCGCGAACCAGTGGCGGATCGCGATCGTCGACGAGCCTCAGCAATCGCAGCACCTCCGCCGCGCGCTGACGCAGCAGTCGGCGACCACCGCGCAGATCGTCAGTGCCGCGCCGACGCTCGTCGACGTGCTCGCTCCCGTCTGGATCTCCTCGCCGTATCAGGTGCCGGAGATCCCGGAGTCCGTGGAGTTCGACACCGTCCTCCTCGTCGACGCGGCGGCGATCAACCTCGCCGAGGCAGCGCCGACGATCCGTCGTGCTCGTCAGATCGTGGCGTTCGGGGACCCGGTCACACAGCGCCCGACGCCCTTCCACATCGCGGTCGATCCGGAGGATTCGTGGGAGCCCGAGGTCCCGTTCGACGACGTCTCGGCGTTCGAGCGGCTGTCCGAGCTGCTGCCTGTGATGACGCTGACCCGGAGCTACCGAGCCGGTGGTGAAGACCTCGCGGAACTCATCAACGACGCGTTCTACGGCGGCGAGATCGTGTCGCTGCCCTGGGCCGGCTCGTACCTCGGTCGCGGCAGTCTCACGGTCGACTACGTCGAGGGCGGCACCGGCACTCCCGATCCGATCTCGGGCGCGGTCGAGAGCCCGGATGCCGAGGTCGCCCGAGTGGTCACACTCGTGGTCGAGCATGCCGTGCACCGCCCGTCGGAGTCGCTCATGGTCGTCACGGCCAGCGCTCGCCACGCAGAGCGGGTGCGCGCGGCCGTCACCTCCGCCTTCGCGGGCCGATCGGATGTGGCCGACTTCGTCGGACGAGACACGGTCGAGCCCTTCGCCGTGCTGACCCTCGAGGAATCGGTCGCCGAGAGCCGGGACCGCGTCATCTTCTCGCTCGGCTTCGGACTCACCAAGCACGGTCGTGTCCTGAGCGACTTCGGCGACCTCTCCACCCCAGACGGCGAGCGGCTCCTGACCGTCGGGATGACCCGTGCCCGCCGTTCGATGGTCCTGGTCTCCTCGATCCGGCCCTCGTCGTTCGACGATGGGCGTCTCGAGCACGGCGCGGCCACATTGATGTCGATCCTCGGGGGACTCGCCACGCGCAGTCGGGATGCGCGGCTCGAGGACCTCGCAGACCCCCTCACCCTCGCTCTCGCCCGGGAGCTCCGGCGGCTCGGTGCCTCTGTCGACGTCGACTACCGCGGGCTGCTGCCGCTCGTCGCGCAGCACGCGGGCAAGGCCGTCGTCATCGAGTCCGATCCGGAATCCCGGGGTGAATCGTTGCGGGAGACCCTGCGTCTGCGGCCGCACGTGCTGCGTCGTCTCGGCTGGCACTACGTGCGCGTGCACGCCTTCGATCTGTACAGCGATCCGGTGACGGTGGCGACGCGCATCGCCGCCGTGCTCGGCATCTCCGACTCCGCCCCGCGTGCGGAGAACGACACGCAGCCGATCGACATCATCGACACCCAGAATGACTGACGAGAATGACGACCGGACTCCGCGCCAGAGCGTGGTGCGGGTCCCCGGCTCCCGTCGTGCTCGCCTGACGCCGGTTCCCGGCAGTGATCCGGCACCGGAGTCCGCACCCGGTGAGTCGACGCCGCCACCGGCGCGGTCGAAGGGACCGAAAGGTCCGAACGACGACCAGCTCATCCAGGACGTGCCCCCGCACTACTGAGGGACCGGGCTGCCGATGGTGCGGTCGGCGGACGAGAAACGCACGGCCCTCCGAGGAGGAGCCGTGCGTCTCTGGTGACGGGGGAGCGGTCAGGCCCCGCGCTGTGCCTTGAGCAGGTCGCGGATCTCGACGAGCAGCTCGGCCTCGCTCGCTGCGGCGGGCTCTTCCTCAGGCTCTTCCGCCGGCGTGCCCTTGCGTGCTTCGACCCGGGCCTTGAAAGTGTTCATCGGCAGGACGAAGACGAAGTAGACCACCGCGGCGACAGCCAGGAAGCTGATGATCGCCGAGATCAGGTCGCCGATCGGGAACAGGACCTCTTCGCCGTAGATGTTCGTCACGGGGATCCCGAACTGTCCCGCGGCGTCGGCCTTGAGGAAGAGGGAGATCAGTGGGTTGATGATGCTGTTGACGACCGCGGTGACGATCGCGGTGAACGCCGTGCCGATGACGACGGCGACGGCGAGGTCGATGACGTTGCCGCGGAGCAGGAAGTCCTTGAAGCCTTTGAACATGGGATCTCCGAACAGGTCAGGGCCTCAGGAAGAGGCCGGTGTCGACGCAGCGGCCGGCTTGGCGCTCGTCGTCGATTCCGACTTCGATGATGCCGAAGTGTCTTTCGAACCACCGGATTTGGCGCGCGAGTCCGTGCGATAGAAGCCGGAGCCGTTGAACGTCACCCCGATCGAGCCGTACTGCTTGCGCAGGGCTCCGCCGCACTCCGGGCACACCGAGAGCGCATCGTCGGCGAAGCTCTGCACGGCATCGAACTGGTGTCCGCACGAGGTGCAGGCATAGGCGTAGGTGGGCATGGGCGTCCTTGCGGGTCAGCGTCGCGGAGGCGACAGGGTGAGCGTCTGCGAGGGGGTGACGACGCCGTTCACCGGCTGGTCGTGCACCTCGCTCGGAAGTTCGTCGAGTACCTCGGAATCATAGACGACCGCATAGACCGGAGGGCATCTCTCCATCGAGCCGATCGTCTTGTCGAAGTATCCGCGCCCCCAGCCCATCCGCATCCCGCTGCGGTCGACGGCGGAGGCGGGGACGATCATCAGCTCCACGTCGTTGACGGCGATCGGGCCGAGGACCTCTCCGGTCGGCTCCGGAAGTCCGTAGAGCCCCTCGGCGATCTCATCGTCCTCCGTGGCGACGGCCCAGTCGAGAAGCCCGTCGGCGCGGGTGACGGGAAGGAGGACGCGGATGCCGCGGCGCACCGCCCGTGTCACGAATTCGCGAGTGCCCGGTTCTGTGGTGGTGGAGAGGAAGCACGAGATCGAGCGGGCGCCGAGATCGTCGATGAGCGCGTCGAGTCGTTCACCGATGGCGGTGGCGGCGGCTTCGCGCTGCGCGTCCGAGAGGAGCTGACGCCGCTCGCGCAGATCGGCGCGGAGCGCGCGTTTGGCGTGTTCGACGTCGTTCGACATGGCTTCGAGTCTACGGCGATGCTCACCGCTAGGCTGTGGGGATGGGTGCACAGAAGATCAAGGCCGTCATTCCCGCAGCAGGACTGGGGACACGATTCCTGCCTGCGACGAAGGCGATGCCGAAGGAGATGCTTCCGGTCGTCGACAAGCCGGCCATCCAGTACGTGGTCGAAGAGGCGGCGGACGCCGGGATCGATGACATCCTCGTCATCATCGGCCGCAACAAGAACGCCATCTCCAACCACTTCGACTCGGTTCCCGAGCTCGAGGTGAAGCTCATGGAGAAGGGCGACACGGGGCGGCTGGAGCGGGTGATGAAGTCGAGCGACCTCGCCGACATCCACTTCGTGCGTCAGGGAGAGCCGAAGGGCCTCGGGCACGCCGTCCTGCGGGCACGGACCCACGTGGGGGACAGCTCCTTCGCGGTGCTCCTCGGAGACGATCTCATCGACGAGCGCGACACCCTGCTGACGGACATGATCGCCGAGCACGAGCGCACCGGTGCCGCGGTGATCGCGCTCATGGAGGTCGACCCCGCGAACATCCACATGTACGGCGCGGCCGCGGTCGAGGACATCGAGGGGTCGGACGCCGTTCGCGTCACCGGGCTCGTCGAGAAGCCCGCGCAGGAGGATGCTCCCTCGAACCTCGCCATCATCGGCCGCTACGTCCTGCCGGCATCGGTCTTCGAGATCCTCGAGCGCACCGAGCCGGGTAAGGGCGGCGAGATCCAGCTCACGGATGCGCTGCAGGAGCTCGCGACCGATCCGCAGGGTCCCGGCGTCGTCGGCGTCATCTTCGGCGGACGCCGCTACGACACGGGCGACCGCGTCGACTACATCAAGGCGATCGTCCAGCTCGCAGCGGACCGGGATGACCTCGGCCCCGAACTGCGCCCGTGGCTCAAGGAGTTCGCGGAACGCCTCTAGGCGACTCTGCGGGGTCGGTGCGGCATGGAACTGGCGGCGGGGATGCGACACGGACCCATCGAACTGCGGCTCATCCGCGCGAAGGATGCCCGCCCGCTGCAGCACGAACTGCTCGCGAACCGTTCCTGGTTGCAGCCGTGGGAGGCGACGGTCCCCTACGGCTCGGTGTCCTTCGACATGCGACTCAGCATCAGGAGGCTGCTGCAGCAGTACCGTGACGGTTCGGGCTACCCCTTCGTCATGGAGTACGACGGTGAGGTGGCGGGACAGCTCAACGTGTGGGGCGTCGCCCGCGGCTCCCTGTGCTCGGCGACGATCGGTTACTGGGTGAGCGAGCGGTTCGCCGGGCGGGGCATCACCCCGACCGCCGTCGCGCTCGCCACGGACGCATGCTTCACGGAGTACGGGCTGCACCGGATGGAGATCTGCATCCGTCCCGAGAACGCCGCGAGCATCCGCGTCGTGCAGAAGCTCGGGTTCCGCTACGAAGGTCTGCGCCGCCGGTACATCCACATCGATGGCGACTGGCGTGATCACTACGCGTTCGCGCTGACGCAGGAGGATGTGCCGCAGGGAGTGCTGGCGCGGTGGCTGAGCGGTCAGGTGCCGCCGGATGCCTCGACCGTGCCGCCCTCCGACCGCATCTCGTTCTGACGAGACCCCGAACCGGGCGGATCCAGAAGGACTCGCCGCGACACGCGCCTTTCTGTACGGCCACGCCGCCCCTGTGCCCGTAGCGTTATCACCATGGACGGGCCGGTGCTGAGTGGAGGAGTGATCGTACTCGTCGCCGTGCTCCTCTGGATGCTCTATCTGCTCCCGTCGTGGCGTGGTCGTTTTCAGTACAACGCCGCGGAGCGCAACGCCGTCCGCCTGAATCAGGCCCTGAGGGTTCTCGCCGAGACGAGCGAGACGCCGCAAGAGGTGCGTTTCGAACTGAATGCACGCACCGCATTGGCGCAGCAGAAGCTCGCCAAGCGCGTGCAGTCCGAGCGTGAGGCCGCAGAGCTCGAGTCGCTGCGGGAACAGCTCGCCGCGACCAGGGCCGACCCGGTGATCCGTCGTGCCCGCGCCCGTCGCCGCGTGCGCATGGTGTCGACCGTCTCGCTCCTGCTCGGTCTCGCCGCTGTCGGCTTCGGGATCTGGCAGCTCGTCGTCGCCGGCTCCTCGCTGCTGCTGTGGCTCGGTGGCGCTCTGATCGTTCCCGCCGGAATCGCGCTTCAGCGGATGGCAGCTGTCGCCGCTCGGGCCGCACGCGCCACGCACGTCGTGTCCACTCCGGTGGTCGAACGCGTCGCTGCTCCCGAACTGCATGACCAGGGCCGGGCGACCTGGACGCCACGACCGTTGCCGGAGCCCTTGGTCTCCGTCGCCGGGTCGCGTGCACAGGCCGCTCAGGATCAGATCGAGGCGCAGGAAGAACGTCGGAAGGCGGCGCGGGTGGCGGCGCTCCGCGAGCGTGCCGAGCAGATGGCGCCCGCCGCTCCCACACCGCTTCCCGCTGCATCCTCGCCCTACGCGAAGATGGGCTTCGTCGACGACGCCGAGATCGAGGCGCACGTGCGTGAACTCCTCTCCCGCCGTGCCGCCGGATGATCCGACGGAAGCGAGCAGCCCTCTCGCCGTGATAGCGTAGATGTTGTTCACGGGCCTATGGCGCAGTTGGTAGCGCGCCTCGTTCGCATCGAGGAGGTCAGGGGTTCGAATCCCCTTAGGTCCACCGAGAAGACGGCCGATCAGACATGAGAGATCATGACTGATCGGCCGTTCTTATTGCCACATGCGCCCTCGCTTGTACAGGAGCTCGCTCGTCGAGCTCACTTTGCCGCGTTTGCTCAGATGCGCTTTCTCATCCTGAACTGGTTATTTCGCGGTTCGATCTTTTGAATCCCGCTTGGTATCTACCGGTACGTGTCACGCGCACCGGTACGTACCTGGAGTGATGGGATCTCCGCCTCGCTCCTTTGACTTCTGAATCGTGCGTTGCTCGCCTCTACAGGAGCTGTCCGGATGCGCGGAGAGACGGCACATTGGGGGGGGGGGGG
>NZ_JRKC01000079.1:0-30684 GCF_000800925.1 Microbacterium sp. ZOR0019
CGGGGAGCTCTACGAGCCGCAGGAGGAGAACCCGATGCTCGGCTACCGCGGCGCCTCCCGCTACATCTCTCCGGACTTCCGAGCGTGCTTCGACATGGAGTGCGAGGCGCTGCGGTTCGTGCGGGACGAGATGGGGCTCACCAACGTCGAGATCATGGTCCCGTTCGTGCGCACCCTCGGTGAAGCGGCGGCCGTGACGGAACTGCTGAGCGAGAACGGCCTGCGGCGGGGCGAGAACGGACTGCGCGTGATCATGATGTGCGAGCTCCCCTCCAACGCCGTGCTCGCCGAGGAGTTCCTCGAGTACTTCGACGGCTTCTCGATCGGCTCGAACGACATGACCCAGCTCACGCTCGGACTCGACCGCGACTCCGGACTGGTGGCCTCGACCTTCGACGAACGCGACCCGGCCGTGCTCCGGATGCTCTCGATGGCCATCGAGGCGTGCCGCCGTGCGGAGAAGTACGTCGGGATCTGCGGTCAGGGCCCGAGTGACCATCCCGATCTCGCCGAGTGGCTGGTCTCGCAGGGGATCGAGTCGATGTCACTCAACCCCGACACCGTCGTGGAGACCTGGCTGCGGCTCGCCGCGCAGACCGTGCCGGTTCCCTGACCGCGCCGGGGCGTCCCTGTCGGTCGACACGAGTAGTCTCAGGTCATGGGAACCCTCGAGTACAACAGCTCTCGTCCTCCGATCGAGGTCGATGACGAGACGCTGGCGCATCTGAAGATCGTCATCGGGACGAAGCTTCGCCGTCATGAGAGCTTCATGATGACCTGGTTGCCGGAGGAGAAGAACCCGGCCGGCCGGCTCACGATCTGGATGCACCCCAGCATCCCGCTGAGCCTCGCGTTCGACCACGCGGAGATGCCGGCGATCGACTCGAAGCGGATCGAACGCATGATGGAGAACCTGAACGCCCGGGGCGAGCTCGTCCTCGATCAGCTCGGCTAGCGAATGCGGCGGAAGGGGGCTCCCGGAAGCAGGTCTGCGAGACCTTCGCTCCCCGCTGCGGTGAGACGCACGGCGCGGGGGTTGGAGGGAACGCGCTCGATCCAGGCGTTCTCCGTGAACGTCGCGAGGAGCATGTCCGCGGCCAGCCCCGCGAGGTGCTCACGTCGTTCCGTCCAATCGAGGCACGGGCGGGTGAGAGCGCGCCTCGGATTCGTCGGCAGTTCGACCCCGAGGGACGCCACCCAGGTCCGTCCGGCCGGGGTGAGTGAGAAATCGGACTCGATGTAGCCTGTCGCGCGCATGCCGTCAGCGAGGGCGACACCGAGCGTGCCCGCGAGATGGCGGTAGCAGGTACGAGCCTCCTTGATGGCGCGGTCACGGTGCTGGGCGTCGAGCGACGGCGTGGCGGGCCGGACACGATCGGAGAATGCGGCGAGTGCCTCGACCAGGTCAGCGGCTCGGGTGCCGGCGAGTCTGAGGTAGCGGTGTCGTCCCTGGCGCACTTCTTCGACGAGACCGGCATCGAGCAGTCTGTCGGCGTGCTCGCTCGCGGATGACCGAGCGATGTCGGCGGCCCTGGACAATTCCGTGAGCGTCCATGCCCTTCCATCGAGCAGGAGCAACAGCATCGACGCGCGAGCCTCGTTGGCGAAGACGGCGGCCGTCGCCGCCAACTCCGGGCTGCTCGTCCCCTCCATGTCGAGGATTTTATCGTCCGCACCGTTCGGTCCAGCCCGAACGGTTCGCGCCACAGACTTGCCCTCATGAACTCGACTCTGGCGATCGAACCCTCCGTGTTCTACTTCGGCACCCCTGTGGCCCTGCTCACCACGGCGAAGGCCGGCGACGAAACCGCGAACATCACGCCCATCTCGTCCGCATGGGCATTGGACGACACCTACGTCCTGGGGCTGAGCAACGGGGGCCAGGCGATGCGCAATCTCCGCGACAACGGCGAACTCGTGATCAACCTTCCCGACGCTCGGCTGTGGGAGTCGATCGAGAGGATCGCCGACACGACGGGGGTTGCGGACGTCCCGGCCCCCAAGCGGGACAAATACCGATTCGAGCCGGACAAGTGGACGCTCGGCGGGTTCACTCCACGGCCGAGTGGGATCGTCGGGCCCCCGCGGATCGCCGAGTGCCCCGTGCAGATGGAGGCTCGTGTCACGAACCTGACGCCGCTGGATGAGAATGGCGACGCCACCATCGTCCATGCGAAGGTCCTGCGCACACACGTGCATCAGGCGCTGGCGGTGCCGGGAACCTCCTACGTCGACGTCGATGCCTGGAAGCCGATGTACTACACGTTCCGGCACTACTTCGCGCAGGGCGAGCGGGTCGGCGTCAACTTCCGCGCGGAGCGGTGAGCCGTTCGGCTCGGGTTGCGAGACGGGTGGGGATCAGCGGCGGACGCGGGCGCGCGTCTTCGCGACGCTGGCGAGGGTCGCGCGCAACGGAGTGCCCAGGTACAACCCGAGGGAGGCCCCGGAGGCGAGACCGATGCCGATCACCGCAGCATCGATGAGCGAACCTCCGGCGTACAGCATCCCGGTCGAGGTGCCGGCCGCGTGGACCATCTCGAGCAGACCCTGGAACACGGCCACACCGGGGACGAGGGGGACGATCGCCGCGGTCGTCACCGCGACGGACGGCACGTGCAGGTTGCGGGCGATCAGCATGCCGAGGAAACTCGCCAGCAGCGCGCCGACCGCGCTCGCCGCCGCGGGATGCAGGTTCAGGGCGATGGATGCCGAATACCCTGCGAGCGTGACGGCACTGAGCAGTGCGCTCACCAGGATGATCCGGATCCCGGCGCCGTTGAACACGGCGACCGCGATGGCGACGATGATCGCACCGGCGAACTGGTTCAGCAGCGGGCCGAACGGCGCGGGGTCGTCGGGGAGGTCCATCGTGAAGCCCAGGACACTGCCCAGCTCGAGGCCCACGAGGATCCCGATCACGACCCCGAGGGTCTGCATCGTGAGGTCGAGGATGCGTCCGCCGGCGGTGAGCGCGAAGCCGTCGATCGCGTCCTGCGCCGCCCCGACCACGGTGAGTCCGGCGAGCATCAGCACGATACCCGAGGCCACGATGATGGACGGGCGGATGCCGACGAAGGGTTCGACCCCCGCGGCGCCGAGAGCCGACACGGCGACCGCCACCCCGGTCGTCACGAAGCCACCGGCGATCTGGCTGAAGAACAACGGGACCCGGATCCTGGCGAGAGCCGCCTGGGTCAGCGCCGCGCAGAGCGCCGCGACGAAGGTGAGGGCGACGATGATCGGGGAGGCGCCGAGCATGATGCTCACACCGACGGCGAGCAGAGCCCGCGCGACGATGACCACCGGCTGCTGATAGCGGAAGGGCACCCGTCGGATCGCCCGGAAGGTCGCGCGCGCGGATTCGAGGTCGAGTCCGTCGTCGATGTCCGCCACCAGGGCCTGCACCCGCTGGAGCTTCGCATGGTCCGGAGCCGTCACCCGCACCACGCGGACCAGCGTCTCCGGCCAGACCTCGCCGCTCAGGTGGAACGACACCGTGATCGAGTTGTAGGTGACGTCGACCTGGACGCCCTTCATCCCATACGCGTCGCACACGCGGATGATCGCGAGCGTCACCTCGTGCGCGGAGGCCCCGACCGCGAACATCGACTCGCCGATACGGGTCGCAAGGTCCAGCACGCGCGGTACCGTGCGTTCGTCGATGACGGGCATCGCCTCGGTGGCCGCGACGGCCGAGGGATCGGTGTGCAGCAGGCGGCGCACCGACGTGAGCAGCGGCCGGCGGGATCTCGCGGACATGTCTCCATTCTCCCGTCCGGGAGGCGATCCGTCACGGGCGCGCCGCGATCGGACCGCCCGCCCGTCAGGGAGCAGGGGTGATGTCGATCGTGGCGGAGGTCTCGACGTCGTCGCAGGCCGACCCCACCCAGAGTCGGATGCTCCCCGGCTCCACGCGGCGCACGCCGTCCAGCCCGGTGAAGGCGAGGCGCTCGGTGGGGACCGCGAACTCGATGACCTGTTCCGCACCCGGTGCCAGGGACACCCGGCGGAAGTCGACCAGCTGCGCGACGGGGCGTGCCACGCTCGCGACCTCGTCGTGCGCATACAGCTGCACGACGTCGGTGCCCTCGCGGGAGCCCACGTTCCGCACGCGCACGGTGACCTGGAACGTCTGCCCCGCGGTCACGGTCTCGTCAGCCGTCAGGTCCCGGTGCTCGAACGTCGTGTAGGCGAGCCCGAATCCGAAGGGACGCACGGGCGTCGGATCGACGCTCGTCACATCGGTGCGTCCTCCGAGGGTGGCGTGCAGGTAAGAGTACGGCTGCGCGCCGGCGGATCTCGGCAAGGACACCGGCAGGCGACCGGACGGGGACACGCGTCCGCTCAGCACGGCGGCGATCGCCGCGCCTCCTTCCTCCCCGGGGAAGAACCCGTGCAGGAAGGCGGCCGGCAGGGGAGGCTGCTCCGTCGGCGATGTCCGGCCGGCCGGCGCGGGGGAATTGACCGATCCGAGACCCGCGTTCGTCCCGGCAGCGGTCGCCCGCGGCGGGAGCGCCCAGCCCAGGGCATAGGGGCGGCCGGTGAGAGCGACGACCACCACCGGGGTGCCGGTGGCGACGATCGACTCGACGAGTGCGCGCTGCACGCCGGGGAGGTCGAGGGTATCGACGTCGTTACCCTCGCCGACCGTGCCGCGTCCGAACAGGCCGGCACGGTCACCGATCACGACGATCGCGACGTCGGCGTCGGTCGCCTGCCCGATCGCCGAGGGGAACCCGCTGCGGTCCTCGCCGTCGACCTCGCAGCCGACGGCGTGGGTGATCGTCGCCGAGGGGAGCTCCGCCCGTAGCGCGTCGAGCACGCTCGGCAGCGCGATGCCGGCGGGTACTTCGGGGTGGTGGGCGAGCACGTGGTTGACGAAGGAGTAGCACCCCATCAACGCCTCGGCGCTGTCGGCATTCGGTCCGATGACCGCGATACGCGGCGACGCGGACGGATCGAGCGGGAGGATGTCGTCGTTGCTCAGGAGGACGAGCGACTCCTCGGCCAGACGACGGGCGAGTCCACGGTGCTCGGCCGAATCCAGGTCGACCTCGCGCGGCGGGTCGGTGAAGTCCGCGTCCAGCAGACCCAGCTCCTCCTTCTGCGCGAGCACGCGCCCGACGGCCCGATCCAGGATGCTCTCCGGCAGAGACCCGTCGCGCACCTGTGCGGCGAGCGTCATGTACGCGTCGGGGGAGGGCAGCTCCACATCGATTCCGGCGGTGAGCGCGAGCGCGGCCGCCTGGGCGGAGTCGGCGGCGACATGATGCATGGTGCGCAGGAAGTCGACGGCGAAGTAGTCGGACACCACGACTCCGTCGAACCCCCAGCGTCCGCGCAGCACCTCATCGAGGTAGTACGGATCCGCGGCGACCGGCACGCCGTCGATATCGCTGTAGGAGTTCATGACGCTGCGCACACCGCCTTCCCGCACCGCCATCTCGAACGGCGGAAGGAGCACGTCCTCCACCTCGCGACGACCGGCGGACACCGGAGCGTGGTTGCGGCCGGCGCGAGAGGCGGAGTACCCCACGAAGTGCTTGAGCGTGGCGTGCACGCCTTCCGCCTGCATGCCGCGCACATAGGCGGTTCCGACGGTTCCGACCAGCAGCGGGTCCTCGGCGATGCACTCGTCGACGCGTCCCCACCGCGGGTCGCGGATCACATCCAGCACCGGCGCGAGACCCTGATGGATCCCGAGGGTGCGCATCGACGATCCGATCGCTCGCCCGACCTGTTCGACCAGATCCGGGTCGAAGGACGCTCCCCACGCGAGCGGCGTCGGGAAGGTCGCGGCCTTCCATGCGGCGAGCCCGGTCAGGCACTCCTCGTGCACGAGAGCGGGGATCCCCAACCGGGTCTCCCGCTGCAGCCGCGCCTGCTCACCCCACAACCAGCTCGCCCGCTCGAGGGGCTCGACGGGGCGCGTGCCGTAGACGCGGGTCAGGTGACCGATCCCGTGAGCCGTCGCCTCCTCATAGCGGGTGGACGTCCGCTTCTCGCCGGCCATCGGGGCGACGAGTTCGTTGCCCTGGTCGACCCAGAAGCCGACGAGTTGCGCCTGCTTCTCCTCCAGCGTCATCTGGTCCAGGAGGCTCGCCACGCGTGCGGAGAGCTGAGGGCGGGGGGTGGGGGAGAGCACATCCATCTCTTTCTGTGGAACTTCGGTCGACATCGTCAACCCTTGACGGCGCCGGTCAGACCGCCCACGATCCGACGCTCGAACAGGCTGAAGAAGATCAGGGCGGGGATCATCGACAGCGAGGTGAACGCCAGCACCTTCGCGGTGTCGACGGAGTACTGGGAGGCGAACGACTGCACGCCGAGGGGGAGCGTGAACGAGGCTGCATCGTTGAGGATGAACAGCGGGAGGAGGTACCCGTTCCAGCTGCCGATGAACGCGAGGATGCCGGTGGTGATCACACCGGGGATCGACAGCGGCAGCACCATGCGCCAGAAGAACCCGATCCTGCTGCATCCGTCGATGAACGCGGCTTCCTGGATCTCGTCGGGGATCGCCCGGAGGAACGGCACCAGGATGATGATCGTCGTCGGCAGGGCGAAGGCGATCTGCGGCAGGATGACCCCACCGAGGGAGTTCATCAGGCCGAGGTTCCGCACCACGATGTACAGCGGCGTGATGGCCACGGTCAGTGGGAACATGAGGCCGGCGGCGAAGAACGCGTAGAGCACTCCGCGTCCGGCGAACCGGTAGCGGGCGAGCACGTAGGCCGCCATCAGCCCCAGGGCCACCACGCCGATGGTGGTGGCGAGGGCGACGATGGTCGAGTTGAGCACCTGGCGCCAGAAGATGCCGCCCGTGATCACGTCGAGGTAGTTCTGGATGAGCCACGGACTCGGCAGCCCTGACGGGTCGGTCGTGATCTGGGCGTTCGTGCGGAAACCGCCGATGATGATGTACGCGATCGGAGCGAGCATCAATCCGACGACGATCAGTGCGACGAAGTAGACGGTCGGGTTGGCCCACGGCAGCCGCGCGCGCGGGGCGCGCCCCGGCCGCTGGGTGACGAGTAGCGAGGTGGCGGTCATCGCGTCGTCCTCTTCTTCCGTGCAGGGGCGCCGGTCAGGGCGCCGTCGGTGTCGCGTCGTAGCACCGCGCGCTGGTAGACGAGCGCCACGACGAGCGAGATCAGGAACAGCACGACCGCGACGGCGTTGCCGTACCCGAAGTTGCCGGCGTTGCGTCCTTCGGAGACCATGTAGGTCGCCATCGTCGAGGTCCCGGCGGTGGAGGCGATGTACTGCCCCCAGATGATGTAGACCAGGTCGAACAGCTGCAGCGAGCCGATGATCGACAGGAATGCCCAGATGCGCAGCGTCGGAGCCAGCAGGGGCAGCGTGATGCGCCACTGGATCTGCCAGTACGAGGCGCCGTCGATCGCGGCGGCTTCGTGCAGCTCCTCGGGAATGCCCTGGAGCCCGGCGAGGAACAGGATCACCGCGAATCCGACGTACTTCCAGGTGATGATCACCATCAGCGTCCAGATCGCGATGTCCGGATTCGAGAGCCAGTCGTTCGCGAGGAATCCGAGGCCCATCTTCTCCAGCAGGTCGTTGAACGCACCGCTGGTCTGCAGCATCAGGCTCCATCCCGTTCCCACGACGACCTCGGAGATCACGTAGGGGATGAAGATGAGGACGCGGATCAGCGACTGACCGCGCATCCGCCGGTTGAGCAGGAGGGCGAGCAGGATCGCCGCCGGCCCCTGGAAGACGAGCGAGAAGACCAGGATGAACCCGTTGTGCGCGAGCGCGTCGTGGAACAGCGGATCCTGCAGGATCGTGAGGTAGTTCTTGAGGCCGACGAAGTCGGTCGGAGGGCCGTAGCCCTGCCAGCTGAAGAACCCGTAGTAGCCCGCCATCAGCACCGGGAAGATGACGAAGGCGAGGAAGACGAGGAGGGCCGGCCCGGCCAGAAGGATCACTTCCAGCCGGGCGGAGACCCTATGCCTTTGCTGCGGCATCCTGGACGGCCTTGACGATGTCCTCCGGGGTTCCCTGACCGGCGAGCATGTTGACGACGGCGACGTTGAGGGCGTTGCCGACGTTCTGTCCGTAGACGGTGTCCAGCCACTGCGTGGCGTACGGTGCGGCGTTGTAGGCCTCGAGGATGGCCTGCAGGTACGGCTCGGTCACGGCCTCCTGCGCGACGGTGTTCACCGGCGGAGCGTTGAACGCCTTGTAGTAGGCGGTCTGCACCTCGGAGGTGCCCAGGTAGTTGAGGAAGTCGACGCAGGCATCCGGCGCATCGACCGAGCACGAGTACCCGTCGACGCCACCCATCATCGAGCCCGGCTCGCCTTCGCCACCCTCCACCTCGGGGAAGGGGAACCACGAGAGGTCGGGAAGCGGCTTCTGGTCGGGCGTCAGGGAGCCGATCACGCCCGGGTTCCAAGCGCCCATGAGCTCCATGGCCGCCTTGTGGTTGGCGATCAGTCCGGCCGAGCTGGCGGCGCCCTGCTGCGCGGTCGTGGTCAGGAAGCCGGAGTTGAACGGTTCGGTGGCTGCGAAGGCCTGCAGGTCTTCACCGGCGCGCACCCAGCAGTCGTCGTCGAAGTTCATCTCATCGGCAGCCTGGGCGAGCGTGTCCGAGCTGCATTCGCGCAGGGCCAGCCAGTAGTACCAGTGCGCTGCGGGCCAGGCATCCTTCGCGCCGAGGGCGACGGGATCGATCCCCGCACTCTTGAGCTTCTCGGTCGCGGCCTCGAGCTCGTCGAGCGTGGTCGGGTTCTCGGCGATGCCCGCCTCGTCGAACAGGTCCTGGCTGTAGAAGAGCCCTCCGGGGAGGACGGCCACGGGAAGCGCGTAGATCTTGCCGTCGAGGCTGCTCGCCGAGTAGGCGGCATCGGAGATCTCCTCCGCGGCGGCACCCGTGATCGAGTCGGTCAGGTCCTTGAGCTGTCCTGCTTTGACCATCGCGGCCATCTTGCCGCCGCCGCGCTGCAGGAAGATGTCGGGGGCATCGCCGGAGTTCAGAGCGGTCTGGAGCTTGCCGTCGAGATCCTCGTTCTGGATCGACTGGATGTCGATGGTGACGCCGGGATTCGCCTCTTCGAAGTCGGCGACGGTCTGCTCCCAGAATTCCACCCCCGGTCCCGTCGTGGAGTTGTGCCAGAGGGTCATCGCCGAGTCTCCGCCGTCATCGGTCGAGCCGGCCGTGCACCCGCTGAGCGCGAGAGCTCCGACCGTGGCGATCGTGGCGAGGGACACGAGGGAGCGCCGTGTGCTGTTCATGTGATCGTTCTCCTCATCGAGAGTTGCGCCGCGCGTCTCTGCGGGCGCCGCGGTGGCAGGAGGTGCGACCGCGTCGCGTTGCAGTCTGCTGTCGTCGAGAACTTTCGTCAAACGTTTTCGAAAACAGTTTCCATGGCGGCCGCGCAGCCGGATACGCTGGGCGATCATGAGCGGGAGAACGACGATCCACGATGTCGCGAAGGCGGCGGGCGTCTCGGTGTCAACGGTGTCGAAAGCCGTCAACGGACGCTACGGGATCGCGGATGAAACGGTCCGACGTGTGCTCGACGTCGTGCAGGAGCTCGGCTACGAATCGAGCCTGGTGGCCAGCAGCATGCGCGCCAGACGCACCGGCGTGATCGGGGTGCTCCTCGCCGACTTCGAGCCGTTCAGTGCCGAGATCCTCAAGGGCGTCGGCGCAGCGGTGCACGGCACCGGTTTCGATCTGCTCGCGTACAGCGGGTCGCGGCACGGACAGGGGGAGGGGTGGGAGCGCCGATCGCTCAGCCGCCTCTCCGGAACGCTCATCGATGCCGCGATCATGGTCACGCCCACCGTCGTGGGGGCCTCGGCCGAGATTCCCGTGGTCGCGATCGACCCGCACACGGGCCGGGCCGACCTGCCGACGGTCGAGTCGGACAGCTTCGGCGGGGCTCTCACCGCGACCCGCCACCTCCTCGAGCTCGGCCATCGCCGGATCAGCTTCCTGGGCGGTCGTCCCGACCTCCGCTCCGCGGGGCTGCGTGACGCCGGCTATCGGCGTGCGCTCGCCGACGCCGGCATCCCGGTGGATCCCGACCTGATCCGCGCGGGGCGCTACGAGCTGGAGACGACGCGGGATTCTGCGAGGATCCTCCTGGCGGGTCCGGAGAGGCCGACGGCCGTGTTCGCCGCGAACGACCTCTCCGCCATCGCCGTGATCGAGGTCGCGCACGAGCTCGGGCTCCGGGTGCCGCAGGACCTCTCGGTGGTCGGGTTCGACGATGTGCCGGAGGCCACCCGCCGAGCCCTGCCGCTCACCACCATCCAGCAGCCGATGCGTCGACTCGGGGCGGTGGCCGCGGAGATGGTCTTCGCGCTGCTCGCCGGCGAGCCCATCGAGGAGATGAACGTGACCCTGCCGACGAGGCTGGTCGTGCGGGCGACCACGGCGGCGATCGCCCGCACGTAGGCCGGGGTCAGGCGCGAGCGACCTCGAGCTGGATGACCGACCAGGACAGCGGGGGCAGGGTCGCGCGTACCGCACCGTCCACGACCTCGACCGCACCCAGCGGCACCATGTGGACGCTGTCGGGAGCGGTCTCGAGGTTCGACGTGTGGCGGTCGCCACCCTCGGGGATCGTGAGGGTCTCGGCCTCCACCACGCGCAGGTCGCCGAGTCCGTGCAGGTCGATCGTCAGGTCGCTCGATTCGTCCAGCGAGCGGTTCGCGACGAACACGGCCACCCGACCGGTCGCCTCGTCCCACGTGGCGGCGGCGTCCACCGCGTCGACGCCGCCGTAGCGCTTCGTCTCGATCTGCGCTGCCGAGACGGCGAGTCGGAGGATGCGGCCCTTCGCGAGACGCGCCATGCGCTCGAAAGGCCAGAAGCTCGTCTGGCGCCAGGCCGCTCCGCCCTCTTCGGATCGGATCGGTGCGATCACGTTCACGAGCTGCGCCTGGTTGGCGATCTTCACACGGTCGCCGTGCCGCAGCAGGCTGTTGAGCAGCGTCCCGACGACGACGGCATCCGTCACGTTGTAGGTGTCCTCGATCAGCCGAGGGTGCTGCCTCCACCCCGCCTTCTCGATCTCCTTCGCCTCGACGTCGTTGTACTTCACCTGATCCCACACGTTCCACTCGTCGAACGAGATGTCGATCTGCTTCGTGTGCTTGCCCGCGGCCTTCACCGCGTCCACCGTCGCGATGACGCCCTCGATGAAGGCGTCCATGTCGGTGGACTCGGCGAGGAACGACTCGGCGTCGCCGTCGTGCTCCTGGTAGTACGCGTGCATCGAGACGAAGTCGACCTCGTCGTAGGCGTGCGAGAGCACCGTGTGCTCCCAGGTGCCGAACGTCGGCATCGAGCGGCCGGACGACCCGACCGCGACGAGCTCGATGGAAGGATCGACCAGTCGCATCGCCTTGGCGGACTCCTGCGCGAGCCGCCCGTATTCGGCCGCGGTCTTGCCGCCGATCTGCCACGGGCCGTCGAGCTCGTTGCCGAGGCACCACAGCTTGATGTCGAACGGCTGCTCCGCCCCGTTCCTGCGACGCAGATCCGACCAGTACGTGCCGCCGGGGTGGTTCGCGTATTCGACGAGCGCGCGGGCCTCTTCGACACCGCGGGTGCCGAGGTTGACGGCCTCCATGACCTCGACCTCGGCCTCTTCCGCCCAGGCCATGAACTCGTGCAGGCCGAACGCGTTCGTCTCGACGGTGTGCCAGGCACCGTCGAGACGCACCGGCCGGTCCTCTGCGGGGCCGACACCGTCTTCCCAGCGGTATCCGGACACGAAGTTGCCGCCGGGGTAGCGGACCACGGTCGGTCCCATCTCCTTCACCAGAGCCAGGACGTCGCGGCGGAAGCCGCGCTCATCGGCCTGAGGATGACCGGGCTCGTAGATGCCGGTGTAGACGCAGCGACCCATGTGCTCGACGAATGAACCGAAGAGTCTCCGGGGGACGTCGGCGATCGTGAAGTCGCGGTCGATGGTGATGCGGGCCTGAGACATTGTTCTCCTCGGGTCTGGCTCTGCGGGTGGGGTGGGGGGCAGGGATCACTGACCGCCGAAGCCGCTGGTCGCGACTCCCTTGACGATCTGCTTCTGGAAGATGATGAAGACGACGATCAGGGGCAGCGCCGCGAGCACGGCTTGCGCCATGACCTGTGCGTACTGCACGCCGTAGGCGCTGATCACGGTCTGCAGGCCGACCGGCAGCGTCATGAGCGTCGTGTCGTTGATGACCAGGAACGGCCAGAGGAAGTTGTTCCAGGCGCTGATGAACACGAAGATCGCCACCGACGCCATGATCGGACGGGACAGGGGGAGCACGATCGACCAGAAGATCCGGAACCGTCCGGCGCCGTCGACCCGTGCCGCATCTTCCAGCTCGATCGGGATGGCATCGAAGAACCGCTTCAGGATGAACACCATCGCGGGTGCCACGACCTGCGGCAGGATCAGCCCCGCGTAGGTGTCGACCAGGTTGAACGCGAGCATCTCGTAGAACAGCGGGATGATCAGCACCTGGGGTGGGACGACGATGGAGGCGATGATCGCCACGAACAACCACTTGCGGCCGGTGAAGTCCAGGCGGGAGAAGGCATAGGCCGCGAGTGCGGAGATGGCCAGCGTGATCACCGTGATCGCGACGGACGTGAGCAGGCTGTTGAGAGCCCACACGTAGACGTTGCCCTGCGAGAGGATTGCCGTGAACGCCTCGATCGTGGGTCCGCTGGCGCCGATCCAGCCCGGATCGCCGGAGGCGGCATCCGTCTCGGTCTTGAACGCGGTCGCGACCGCCCAGAGGAAGGGCAGCAGCCAGCCGACCGCGAGGAGCAGCAGCACGATGAAAGCGGCGATGCGGAGTGGGCCGAAGGGATTCTGGCCGGGAAGACGCGGCCGCCGAGGGCGACGGGACGATGCCGTCGTGATCGTCTCGGTGGCAGTGGGGACGACGGGGGATGCGGTGGCGGTGGACATCAGAGCTGCTCCTTCCGGCGGCGCGTGATCAGGGCCTGCGCGACGCCGAGGATGACGATGAGGGCGAAGAACACGTAGGAGATGGCGGCCGAATAGCCGAACCGGTAGCTGACGAAACCGGCCTCGTAGATGTACTGCACGATGGAGCGGGTGGTGTCGCTCGCGACCCCGCCGAGCATCTGATACGCCTGGTCGAACAGCTTGAGCGAGGCGAGGATCTGCAGGATCAGGATCAAGACGGTGGCTGGACCGAGCTGCGGGAGGGTGATCGACCAGAACTGTCGCCAGGCGCCGGCGCCGTCGAGGGAAGCGGCCTCGTACTGCTGCGGCGGGATGTTCTGCATCGCGGCGAGGTAGAGCAGGAAGTTGAAGCCCACCGTCCACCACACGGTCGCGATCACGATCGACAGCATGTTCGTGTCGGGGTTCTGCAGCCAGGCGAGAGGTTCGAGACCGAAGAACTCGAGGATGTTGTTGGCCGCGCCCACCTGGGGGTTGAAGATCCAGACCCAGATCTGCGAGATCACGGTCGAGGCGAGCAGGAACGGCATGAAGAACGAGAGGCGCCACAGCCATTGTCCCGGGATGCCGCGGTCGACGAGAGCCGCCATCGCGAGGGCGACCACGACGAGCGGCACCGTGGAGAGCAGCGTGAACCAGACGGTGTTGCCCATCGACTGCCACATCTTCGGGTCGCCGAACGCCTCCGCGTAGTTGGCGAAGCCGATGAACGCGCCGCCGGCCCCGGTGAGGGACTGGTCGGTGAAGCTGAGGATGATGCCGTGGATGATGGGCCAGACGAGGAACAGGACGAAGGCCACGAGGAACGGCGCGAGGAAGGCCCAGCTGATGAGCTGTTCGCGGTTGCGCGAGCCGGCGCGGCGACCCCGCGGGGTGGTGCGGGACCCGGTGACGATGGTGCGCGTGGAATCGGTGAGCGCGGTCATGATTCGAACGTCCCCTCGGGGTCTGCCGGGTTCGGCTGTCGGAGCAGGGTGTTGACCCGCGCCTCGAAGCGGTCGATCGCGGTCGCCGGGTCGTCGCCCGAGAGCAGCACACCCTGGACGGCCGCGCCGAACTCGGACTGGAAGTTCGAACCGGACCCGGTGAACCATGCGGTCGGGTCGTACACGACGTGCTGCGCCGCGTCGGCGTAGTTCGCCTGGGGGATCAGATCGGCGTACTCCGGGGATTCGGTCACGGGGAGGAACGCGGGGATGTGCCCGGCCTCGGCCCACCCGAAGGAGTTCTTGAGCATGTCGGCCACGAACTCGTAGGTGAGATCGCGTCGGACCGGATCGGCGTGGGACTGATGCGGGAGCACGAACGAGTGCGAGTCCGCGTAGACCGCCGGTGTGCCGAACAGCGTGGGGATCATCGTCGCGTCGAACGGGATCCCCGCGGCCTGCATGGTGCGGAGTTCCCAGACACCGGTGAACAGCATGCCGCTCTTGCCGGTGGCGAACTCGGCGATGGCGCTGCCGTAGTCGGCCTGTGCGAGGGCGATCTCCCCGTCGAGCAGGGTGCGCATCAGAGAAAGCGATTCGACGGCGACCTCTTTGTCGATCGTCGCCGGCCCGCCCGGAGGGAGTTCCATCGCCGCGCCGTGCTGCGAGTAGAAGGTGTAGAACAGGCGCCACATCTGGGCGCCGTCGCCGAGGTAGCCGTAGGACAGCGCATGCCCCTCGGCAGAGCCCCCGATTGCGCGCAACTGGTCGAGGAACTCCTCGGGAGAAGAGGTCTCTGCCAATGCCCCGTCGCTGTCCAGGACGCCTGCGGCGTCGCAGATGTCGGTGTTGAACATCATCACGAAGGGGTGGGCGTCAAGGGCGACGCTGTACATGTCCCTGCCCACGAAGCCCTTCTCCCAGATCGGAGCGGGGAAGGTCGAGCTGTCGACGCCGAGCTCGGCGAGGCGGTCGAGGTCCCAGGGGTCGAGGAGTCCGCCCGGGGCCCAGCCGACGGTGCGGGTCGCATGCATGATCGCGACATCGGGGGCGCGACCACCGGCACCCGCCATCGCGAGTTTCGTGTAGTACGGAGTGCCCCACGCGAGCACGGTTGGGCGGATGCGGAAGGCGCTCTGTGCACCGTTCACCTCATCCAACAGCTGCGACATGGTGACACCGTCGCCTCCGCTGAGCAGGTGCCAGAACTGCAGGGTCTGCGGGCCGGTGGCGGATGCCGCACCGGGCGCGCACCCGCTGAGCAGGGCCGCGCCGGCGGCGAGGGAGGTGGCAGCGAGGAACTGCCTTCTGGACAGATCGAGCGGGGGCGTCATCGTCACTCCTTCGTGACAGGGCGGGTGGACGACTCATCATTACATCGATGTAATCGGATGTGCAAGCATCGATCGCGCTCCGATGCCGGCGGAGGTCAGGGGCGGTAGCCGGCCGGGCGGCCCTCCGTGCTCGCGCGTTCCAGGAGGTGGTGCGAGAGGGTGAGTGCCCGCGGCGGAGCCGTGCGGTCGTCCATGCGGGACTCCAACAGGCCGAGTGCCGCGATCGCGAACGCCTGTCGATCGAACGCGATCGAGGTCAGTGCCGGGGAGGTGAACCGCGAGAACTCGACATCGTCGAAGCCGGTCACGATGACGTCGTGCGGCACTCGGATGCCGTTGTCGTGCAGGGTGTGCAGAGCCCCGAGCGCGAGCGAATCCGTGAATGCCACGATCGCGTCGAAGGGCACGCGGCGATCGAGCAGGACACGCACCGCCTCCGCGCCACCGGCCATCGACCAGGGCAGACGATTGATCTCGAGGGCAGTATCCCGGGCGATGCCCGCTTCGCGGAGCGCATCGTGCACGCCCTCGAGGCGCAGCCGGCTCGTGGCCGTCGCGATCGACGGATCGTCGTCGGCGCCGACCACCGCGACCCGCGTCGCGCCGCGGGCCAGCACATGCCGCGTCGCGTCGGCGGCAGCCTGTCGGCTGTCGATGCGCACATGGTCGGCACGGTTCTGCTCCACCTCGCCGATCACCACCAGCGGCGGAAGGCGGTCGGCGTACTTCAGCACGCTGTCCTCGAGGCGGATCGGGTTGAGGATGAGGCCGTCGACCAGGTGCGCCCGGGCGCGGGAGACCAACTCCTTCTCACGCTCGGGCTCGGACGCCGTCTCCTCGATCTGCACGGCGAGGCCTTTGCCGTGCGCAGCCTCGACGATGCGATGCACGAGCTCTGCCGAGAATGCGGTCGCGAGATCGGGGAGGGCGACGGCGATGATCCCGGAGCGCCCCTTGCGCAGTCCCCGCGCGCTGAGGTTGGGAACGAAGTCGAGCTGCGCCATCGCGGACTCGACCTTGGCCCGAGTGCTCTCATTGACGGGAACCGTGCCGGTCACGACGTTCGACACCGTCTTGGGGGAGACCCCGGCGAGGGCCGCGACGTCCTTCATGGTGGCGCGGGGCGGCGGCAGCGCTGTCATCCGGTCAGCCTAGCGCCGAGACTGGCATACGCGGAGTACATCGATGTAGTCGATCGATGGGTGGCTATCATGGCGCAATGAGCAGCGAGCGCAACTGGGCAGGCAACCTGACGTACCGGGCCTCGGCGGTCGCGCACCCCGAGTCCGTCGACGAACTCGGCGCCCTGCTCGCGCAGGGCGGTCCGGTGCGCGTGCTCGGCTCACGACACTGCTTCAACGACATCGCCGACACCGAAGGCGTGCTCCTCGCGCTCGACCGTCTGCCCTCGGTGTTCGAGGTGAACGCCGACCGGACGGCCGTGCGGGTCTCCGGTGCCGCGCGCTACGGCGACATCGCGCCCCTGCTCGACGCGGAGGGGCTCGCGCTCGCCAATCTGGCCTCACTCCCGCACATCTCCGTCGCCGGAGCGGTGGCCACCGGAACGCACGGTTCCGGCGATGCCATCGGTTCGCTCGCGAGCGCGGTCCGAGGCCTCACGATCCTCACGCCCTCCGGCGAGACCCGCAGGCTGGAGCGGGGGGACGCCGACTTCGACGGCGCTGTCGTGAGCCTCGGGGCGCTCGGTGCTGTGCTCGACGTGACGCTCGACGTCGAGCCGACCTACGAGATCGCTCAGCACGTCTTCGAGCACCCGGACTGGGACACGGTGCTCGCCGACTTCGACGAGGTCACCTCGGTCGGCACCAGTGTGAGCCTGTTCTCGACGTGGGAGCGCACCGACGTCATCGACCAGATCTGGGTCAAGCAGCGTCTGCCCGAAGCGCGCGAGGCCGCGCGGGTGTCCTTGTTCGAACGGCTCGGAGCCGTCGCCGCTGTGAGCAAGCGGCATCCGATCCTGGGCGTCGACCCCATCGCGTGCACCGAACAGCTCGGGGTCGCCGGACCGTGGTTCGAACGGCTGCCGCATTTCCGGCTCGACTTCACCCCCTCGGCCGGCGCCGAGATCCAGAGCGAGTACCTCGTGCCGCGTGAGGATGCGGTGGCCGCGATCCAAGCCGTGCGGACCCTCGCGGGGCAGATCGCGCCGCTGCTGCTGGTGAACGAGATCCGCACCGTGCGCGCGGACAGTCTGTGGCTCAGCCCGTCGTACGGGACGGATGTGGTCGGTCTCCACTTCACCTGGAAGCCGGATGAAGCGGCCGTGCGCGCTCTGCTGCCGACGATCGAGGCCGCGCTTCCCGCAACGGCGCGTCCGCACTGGGGCAAGGTGTTCACCCTCGACGGTGCCGAGACGCGCTCGCGGTACACGCGCGGAGACGACTTCGCCGCGCTCGCCGCCCGCTACGACCCGGAGCGCCGGCTGGTGAACCCCTACCTGGAGCGTCTCGGCCTCTAGTCCGCTCGCGTCCCGCCCCCGCGCGCTCCGGTCGCGATATGGCAGCCAGAACGGCCGCTTTGGGTGCCATATCGCGACTGGACCCCCTGGGTGTCGACCGGAGCGGCGGGGCGGGAGGATCGAGTCTTGTGCTCGAATTCTGTTACCGGTAACATCAAGCTCGCAGTGATCATCACACGGCCCGTCCGGGCCGTCCGGACTCGTGCCCCCGCGAGCCTCCGGCATCTCAAGGAGGAGAGTGCATGAACAGCGTCGCCGGCATCCATCTGTGTCGACACGGTCAGCGGGTTCCACGCCGTCGCCCGGAGCGCGAGCTCGGGCAGGGGCAGTCCCGAACGTCACGCTGAGCCCTGGAGGGAACTCCCTCTGCAGACGCGCCGTGCACGCGGCACGTGTGAATCCGCGGACCTCCGTGTCCGCGCGGCGTGCTCGGCGCGCCCGCGACATCCGGTCCTGAAACCCATCGACCCCACAAGGGGACCGAGGCCCGTCCTGCGGCGATCCGCCGCGTCGGGAGCCCTCGGTCGTATCCCCGCCTTCGCCTGAGGTCAGCACACTCGACGGACTTCTCCTGCGAGGAGAAGCCCGCCATCGGTGTGCGCCCGCGCCTCGGGCGAATCGATCCGCAAGGAGAACACCAGTGAAATCACATCTCAGATCCGCCGATCGGCGACGCAGCCGATCCGTATCGCGCCCGGCAGCGCTGCTGGGCGTCGCCACTCTCATCGCCTCGTCCGTGAGCGCGGTGGGAGGACCGGGAGCGGCCTTCGCCGCGTCGGACCTCATCGAGAACGGCACCTTTGAAAGTGGGCTCTCGGGGTGGACCGCACCCCTGGGTGGGACGCTTGCCGAGAGCTCGGATGCTCGCACCGGCGCGAAGGCTCTCGCGATCAGCGATCGTTCCAGCTTCCAGTCCGGCCCCACCGCGACGGTGACGGGGCTGCTCGACACGGAGGAGTCCTACGATCTCTCGCTCTCGGTGAAGTTCGACGCCGGTCGTGCCACGCAGAACTTCAATGTGGTGCTGTGCACCTCGACGCGGAGCCGCTGTGACGTCGTGGCATCCACGACCGCGACGGCGGGGGAGTGGTCGACGATCGAGGAGACGTTCACACCGTTGACCGCCGACTACGACATCCTCTTCGTCGAGACCCCCTGGAACACGGACGTGCAGTCGTTCGTGATCGACGATGTCTCGCTGACGACCGGCGACGGAGGCCCTGCTGTCACCGAACCGCCGGCCGTGCCGGGAAACCTCCTGCCGGACGGTCGCTTCGTCTCGGACCTGACCGGATGGACCAACACCCGTGGCGGCACGCTGGCGCTCAGTGACGACGCGGCGAGCGGGGCGCACTCCCTGAAGGTCACCGGCCGGGAGAACACGCAGTCGGGTCCGTTCGCAAGCGTCGCGGACAAGCTCGAGCTGGGTGCCTCCTATCGGCTCACCGGCACGCTCAAGTATGACGAGGGCAATCCCACCCAGCAGTTCAACTTCACCTTCTGCCCCACGAACTTCAACGGGTGCGCCGACTACGGTCACACGTTCACGAAGGGCGAATGGGGCACGTTCTCCCAGGAGTTCACGGCCGAGGCCAGGCACGTCGCGGCGGGATGGCTGTTCGTCGAGACCCCCTGGGGCTCCGACGCGTTGCAGGACTTCTCCGTCGATGACCTGTCGCTCGTCAAGATCGCGGATGCCCCGGAGGGTCCCGCCTTCACCAACCTGGAGAAGGTGCAGACCAAGCCGATCGGTGACCACAACCCGCTCGTCGGGCACAAGTTCGGCGCCGACCCGCACCACCTCGTCTACAACGGCCGCCTCTACATCTACTCGACCGATGACACCCAGCAGTACGACCTGAACACCAAGGATGAGAACGGTCTGCCGACGCAGTCGAACGGCTACGGCGGTATCACCCGACTCAACGTGATGTCCACGACGGACATGGTCAACTGGGTCGATCACGGGTCGGTACTGGTGGCACGCGAGGGCGGCGCCGCCCCCTGGGCCCGCAACTCCTGGGCACCGGCCGCGATCGAGAAGGACGGCAAGGTCTACCTCTACTTCTGCGACAGCGGAACCGGCACGGCGGTCGTCGTCGGCGGCTCGCCGCTGGGGCCGTGGGAGGATCCGCTCGGCAAGAAGATCATCCCGGACACCGTCTCACGTGACTACATCGCCGAAGGCGGATTCCCGGCGGGCATGTGGCTCTTCGACCCCGAGGTCTTCATCGACGACGACGGCCAGGGCTACCTGTACTTCGGCGGCAACTCGCAGATCGGCACCGCGCCGGACGTGCAGGGACCGCAGAACCCGAAGTCGACCCGCGTCGTGAAGCTGAAGGACGACATGGTCACCCTCGACGGCGACCCGGTGGAGATCGACGCCCCCGGCATGTTCGAAGCGTCGAGCATGTTCAAGCGGGACGGCAAGTATTACTACTCGTACTCGTCGAACTTCCAGGTGAACGAAGCTCCTGGGCAGTACCCGTCGCGCGGCGCGATCGCCTACATGATGACCGATGACCCGATGACGCTCGGTTCCTCGGAGTACGCCGGGGTGGCTTTCCAGAACCAGGGCACGTTCTTCGGAGCGGGCAACGGGGGGAACAACCACTCCGACATGTTCACCTACAAGGGCGAGACCTACTTCACGTACCACGCGCAGACGCGCGGGGCGGCGTGGGCGGCCGCGCTCGGAACGCCCGGAGCGACGCAGGGCTACCGCTCGGTCCACATCGACAAGCTCGAGTTCAACCAGGACGGCACCATAAAGCCGATCGTCGGAACGCGTGCCGGGGTGGAGCAGGTGGAGAGCTTCGACCCGTACCGCACCTTCGAAGCGGAGACCCTGGCCTGGCAGCTGGGCATCACGACGATCGAGGGGGATGCCGACTCGGTCGAGTTCCCCGAGCACAACGGTTCAGGGAACATGGTGCTGTCCGGCGTCGACGACGGTGACTTCTCCGGAATCTCCGGCGTCGACTTCGGCTCCGGTGCCCGGAAGGTGTCCGCGACGGTGAAGCCGCTGGTCGCCGGGGGCAGCATCCAGGTGCGTCTGGATGACGTCGACGGCGCGGTCGTGGCGGAGATCCCCGTCGACGGCACGATCGGGGAGTGGACGACGGTTCAGGCCGAGGTCATCGGTGCGACGGGCGAGCACGACGTGTTCTTCGTCTTCGCCGGAGCGGAGGGTGTGGATGCCGAGATCGACTTGTTCGAGGTCGACAACTGGGCGTTCGCGCCGATCGATGACAGCCCCGGCACCGAGCTGAACGTCCAGCTGTCCGTCGACACCGCGGCCGCAGGAAGCACGGTGACCGTGACCGCCACCGGCGTGACGAGCGACGAGGTCGAGATCGGCATCGAGAGCACCTATCGGGCGCTCGCGACCGCGACGGCGGTGGCCGGCCGGATCCAGGAGACCGTGACGATCCCTGCCGACATGGCGGCGGGTGCACATCACATCGTGCTCCGAGACGGCGAGACGGAGCTCGCACGGCTGCCGCTCACCATCACCAGGTCGAGCACTGGTGGCGGCACCGGTGGTGGTCCCTCCGCCGGGGGTGGCGTGAGTGGTTCCGACGGTTCCCTCGCGAACACCGGTGGCGACGCCAGCTCGTCGTTGACGGCGATGTGGCTCGGGGTGCTGCTCCTGGCGCTCGGATCCGGTTTCTGGATCCTGCGTCGCCGTGGCCGCGCGGTCGTGGAGGTCGAGACGGAGTGAGGTGAGGTCGCCGCCCGCACGCGGTGACCTCCGCTCCCGGCCCGCCCCTTCCTGGCTCCCCCAGCAGGAAGGGGCGGGTCCCTCTGCCGTTGCGTGGTTCCCGCTGTTCTCGGTAACATCGCTCAGACAGGGCCGACGGAGGTGCGCATGGTGAACGTCGGCTCGGACAAACCCAACATCCGACAGGTGGCCGTGATCGCCGGGGTGTCGCACATGACGGTGTCGCGGGTGCTGAACGACCACCCCAACATCAAGCCCGATACGCGGCGCCGCGTGCTGGAGGCGATCGAGGAACTCGACTACCGGCCGAATCTGGTGGCACGTGCGCTCGCGACGCAGCGGTCCCGCCGCATCGGCGTGCTCGTCGAGAGCCCCGGCGCTTTCGGGCCGACCAGCATCCTGAGCGCGGTCGAGCTGGCCGCCCGCGGCGCGGACTACTCCGTCGCCCAGATCGCGCTGCACGAGGGCGATGGTCTCTCGCCGCAGGAGGCGGTCGAGAGCCTGATGACGCAGGGCGTCGATGCGCTGTGCGTGATCGCGCCGCGCTCCTCCTCGGTGGCGGCGTTGCGCCGGGTCGTCATCAACGTCCCGATGCTCGTGGTCAAGGCGGATGCCGATCCCACCTTCCTGACCGTGTCGATCGACCAGCACGCCGGGACCACCTTGCTGGTGGATCATCTGGTAGCCCTCGGCCATCGAGACATCCTGCACATCTCCGGTCCCCTGGACTGGCTCGACGCCCGCGCCCGCGAGCGCGCCTTCCACTCCCGGGCGAAGTCCTGGGGCATCCGCGAACGTCCGATCGTCGTGGGCGACTGGACCGCCGACTTCGCCTATGACTTCGCGATGGGCCTGAACCGGCTGCCCGACTACACCGCCGTGTTCGCCGCGAACGACGACATGGCGATCGGTCTCATCCACGGACTGCACGACAAGGGCTTCAGCGTTCCGAACGATCTCAGCGTCGTCGGCTTCGATGACGTGCCCCTCGCGCGGCACTTCCTGCCGCCGTTGACCACCATCCGCCAGGACTTCCACGCCCTCGGAGTCGCCGTGGTCGAGATGCTGCGCGCGGCGATCGAGGAACGTGAGATCCCTGCGTTCACGCGCATCCCCACCGAGATCGTCGCCCGAGCCTCGACCGGGCCGCCGCGGGAGGTGCGGTGATGTCCGCCCCCGGACCGGAGCCCATCGTCGAGCTCTCCGGGATCACGGTGGACTTTCCGGGTGTGCGCGCGCTCGAAGACGTCGACTTCCGTCTGTTCCCCGGCGAGGTGCACGCGCTGATGGGCGAGAACGGCGCAGGCAAGTCCACCCTCATCGCGGTGCTCACGGGAACCTGCACGCCGGTCGCGGGCACCGTGACGATCGCGGGGGAGCAGCGTCGGCTGTCCGGTGTCGCCGACAGCCGCGCGGCCGGCATCGCGACCGTGTTCCAGGAGACGCAGCTCAGCCCGAACCTCAGCGTCGCGGAGAACGTGATGCTCGGCCACGAGCGTCGAGGGATGTTCGGGATCGACTGGCGTCGCACGCGGGCCGATGCGGCACAGGCGCTGGGCAGACTCGGACTGGACGACCTCGACCCGCGGATACCGGTCTCGATGCTGTCGCCGGCGCAGAAGCAGCTGGTCGCGCTCGCGCGCTCGGTCGTGGATCGACCCGACGTGCTGGTCCTGGATGAGCCCACCTCGAGTCTCGACCAGGCGGAGGTCGCCACCCTGATGCGGGTCATCCGCAACCTTCGCGAGCGGGGAGTGGCGATCCTGTTCGTGTCGCATTTCCTCGAGCAGGCGTTCGCGATCAGCGACCGGATGACCGTCCTTCGCGGAGGTCGCCTGATCGGCGAGAACGCCACCCGTGATCTGGACAGGGCAGAGCTGATCTCCCAGATGCTGGGTAAGGACATCGAGAGTCTGCGCGCGCTGAAGTCGGAACGGAAGTCGCATCACTACGTCTCCGATGCCCTCCCCGCCCTCCAAGCCCTCGACATCGGACGACGTGGCGAGTTGGCCGAGACGGACATCGAGATGCAGAGAGGCGAGATCGTCGGCTTCGCCGGGCTGCGCGGCTCAGGTCGGACCGAGCTCGCGAGCCTGCTCTCGGGCGTCGCCCGCGCGGACTCCGGTGAGGTCTGGATCGAGGGGGAGCGGGTGGAGCTGCGCAGCCCCTCGGTGGCTCTGCGTCATCGCATCGCCATGTCCACGGAGAACCGGCGCACCCAGGGCATCATCGGCGACCTCACCGCGCGAGAGAACATCCTGCTGTCGCTGCAGGCTCTGCGCGGATGGTCGAGGCCGCTGTCGGCGGGTGAGTCCGCGGCGTTGATCGACTCCTACGTCGAGGGCCTGCATCTCGATCCCGTCGACCTCGATCGCCCGGTGAAGATGCTCTCCGGTGGTGCGCAGCAGAAGGTCCTCCTCGCCCGTGCGCTCGCGGTGCGCCCGCATGTGCTGATCCTCGACGAGCCGACGCGGGGGATCGACATCGCGGCGAAGCTCGACATCCAGCGCCGTGTCAGCGAGCTCGCTACCGGAGGGGTCGCGGTCGTGTTCATCTCGTCGGAGCTCGAGGAGGTCGTGCGGGTGAGTGACCGCATCATCGTCCTGAAGGACCGGGAGAAGATCGGCGAGCTCAGCAACGGGCCCGGTGTCACCGTCGACACCGTGGTCGAGATGATCGCGGCGGATGTGGACTCTCGGCTGCGATGATTGTGCCCGGTAACACGATGAGGATGACGATCTAGCCCCGGTATTCGAGTTACACGTTGTGTTCCAGTCTTTGTTCCCGGTAACATCGGCTCCGGGACACGACGACAGTGTCCTGCAATCACCAGGACCACGATCGGTCCGAAACGGTTTGCCGGGTTCAGCCCGGCGTCTCAAGGAGGAGAAATGTCCGTGAAGAAGCGCATGCGCACGGCGATGGGCCTGGCAGCTGCAGGAGTTCTCGCGATCGGTCTCGCGGCCTGCTCGACCGGTGGATCGGGTGACGGCGGCAGTGGCGACGGCGGTGACGCGGGAGAGCTCACGACCGTCGGGTTCGTCGCCGTCGGTCCCGAGGGAGCATGGCGCGAGGCGAACGAGCGAAACATCCAGGACACCTTCACGGAGGACGCCGGATTCGACCTCAAGTACGCGCCCGCGACGAACCTGGACCAGAAGTCGCAGATCGACGCGTTCACGTCGTTCGTCGACGCCGGTGTCGACGTGATCCTGCTCTCGGCCACCGAGGCATCCGGCTGGGAGGACTCGCTCAAGCGTGCACAGGAGGCGGAGATTCCCGTGATCCTGCTCGACCGCGGCATCGAGCCGGACGACGACAGCCTCTACGTCACCCGCATCGCCCCCGACAACGTCGAGGTCGCCAAGGAAGTCGGCACGTGGGCCGCAGCGACGTTCCCCGACGGTGGCAACTACGTCGTGCTGGAGGGACCGGCCGGCGTCGGCGTCGTCAATGAGCGCAACGAGGGCTTCGACGAGGGCCTCGGAGGTTCGTCGCTGAACAAGCTCGATGCCCAGACCGCGAACTGGTCGGCGGAAGAGGGCAAGAGCGTCTTCGAGACCATGCTGAAGGCGAACAGCAACGACATCCAGTTCGTGTTCGCGCAGAACGACGAGATGGGTCTCGGCGCGGCGCAGGCCGCGGAAGAGGCGGGTCTGGTCATCGGCACGGACGTCAAGATCGCGACGATCGACGGCACCAAGAACGCGATGCAGGCACTCGCTGACGGACAGCTCAGCTACGTGCACGAGTACAACCCGCTGTTCGGTGAGACCGCCCTCGACGTGGTGAAGAAGACCCTGGCCGGCGAGTCCGTCGAGTCCTACATCATCGTCCCCAGCGAGGCGTTCGACTCCGCCGAGGCGGCCCAGGCCGTTCTGGCCGACCGCAAGTACTGATCAGACCGAGGCCTCGGCCTCACGCCGGGTGGCGCAGCGCGATCTGCGTCACCCGGCTTCTCAGACGGAGAGACAGCGATGAACGAAGAACGGCCCATCGTGGAGATGCGCGGGATCTCGATCGAGTTCCCCGGCGTCAAAGCACTCGACGGCGTCGACTTCCGCCTCTTCCCTGGCGAGGTGCACGCCCTCATGGGAGAGAACGGCGCCGGCAAGTCGACCCTGATCAAAGCTCTCACCGGCGTCTACACGATCGACTCGGGCACGATCACGGTCGCGGGGGAAGAGCGCAGCTTCAGCGGTACGGGCGATGCGCAGGCCGCGGGGATCTCGACCGTCTACCAGGAGGTCAACCTCGCCCCGAACCTCTCCATCGGCGAGAACGTGATGCTGGGGCACGAGGTGCGCGGCCTGTTCGACATCAATTGGCGAGCAACCCATCGGGCGGCGACGGCGGCGCTCCGCCGACTCGGGCTCGAGCACCTGGACACCCACAAACCGCTCGCGACGCTCTCGATCGCGATGCAGCAGCTGGTCGCGATCAGCCGAGCGATGGCCATCGACGCCAAGGTCCTGATCCTCGATGAGCCGACGTCCAGCCTGGACGCCGCCGAGGTCGAGGGGCTGTTCGGAGTGATCCGCTCCCTGCGCGACCAGGGCGTCGCCATCCTCTTCGTCTCCCACTTCCTCGACCAGATCTACGCGATCAGCGACCGGCTCACGGTGCTGCGCAACGGACGGTACGAGGGCGAGTTCCTCACCAGCGAGCTCGATCGCCACGCGCTGATCTCGACCATGATCGGCAAGGACCTCGACGCTCTCAAGTCGCTCGGCGGAAACCGTCGACGGGAGTCGCGCGACCCCGACGAGAAGCCTCTGCTCACGGCATCCGGGATCGCGCGACGCGGCGCGGTCGAGGCGACGGACCTCGAGATCCGACGGGGCGAGGTGGTCGGCTTCGCGGGTCTGCTCGGCGCAGGACGCACCGAACTCGCGCGTCTCCTCTACGGGGCCGACCGGGCGGACGACGGCACCCTCACCCTCGACGGCACCCGGACCGATCTGAAGTCCCCCTCGGACGCGCTCGCCCGCCGCATCGCGTTCTCGACCGAGAACCGCCGCGACGAGGGGATCATCGGCGACCTCACCGTGCGGGAGAACATCGTCCTCGCCGTGCAGGCGAAGCGCGGCTGGGCGCGACCGATGTCGCGCAAGGAGCAGGACGCGATCGTCGACAAGTACATCGCCGCGCTCAACGTGCGCCCCGCGGATCCCGATCGCATGATCAAGAACCTCTCCGGTGGCAACCAGCAGAAGGTGCTGCTCGGGCGCTGGCTCGCGACCTCCCCGGACCTGCTGATCCTGGATGAGCCGACCCGCGGGATCGACATCGGCGCGAAGGCCGAGATCCAGGAAGCCGTGGCGCAGCTCGCCGAGGACGGCGTCGCCGTGGTCTTCATCTCCTCCGAACTCGAGGAGGTGGTGCGGCTTTCGGAGCGCATCATCGTGCTCAAAGACCACCGCAAGATCGGTGAGATCCAGAACGGTCCCGAGGTGACCGCGCAGGAGATCGTCGACGTCATCGCCGCGCACGGTCTGGACGCCGCCGCCGAGACACTCGACGACGCCGACGGCGCAGTCGTCGATGCCGTCACCCACACGACCGAGAGCGAGGGCGCGCGATGACCGCCGCAGCAGGGACGACCTTCTGGCATGATCTGATCCGCAAACCGTTCTTCTGGGGCATCGTCGCGATCGTGGCGCTGCTCGCATTGAACGTGGTCAAGGACCCGACCTACCTCGCGGTGACGATCAATCCGAACAACGGCAACCTCGTCGGGAACGTGATCGACATCCTTCGCCAAGCGGCCCCGGTGATGATGATCGCGATCGGCATGTCGCTCGTGATCGCGACCGGAGGCATCGACCTCTCGGTCGGCTCGCTGATGGCGGTCGCGGGTGCCGTCTCGATGGAGTTCCTCAGCGCGGCCGGCGACTCCGAGTCGGTGGGCATCGCGTTCTCCGCCGTCGGCCTCGCGCTGCTGGTCACCGCGATCCTGGGGGCGGTGAACGGCGTCCTGGTGGCGTACATCGGTTTGCAGCCGTTCATCGCGACACTCGTCCTGATGCTGGCCGGGCGCGGGATCGCGAAGGTCATCACCGGCGGTCAGAACACATCCGCCTCGAATGCGCCGTTCCGCTGGATCTCGAACGGGTACCTCATCGGGATCCCGGTCGTGTTCATCATCGCCGTCCTGATCGTGCTCACGGTCGGCATGGTCGTGCGCCGCAGCGCGCTCGGCCTCATGATCGAGGCGATCGGCATCAACCCCAAGGCCAGCCGCATGGCGGGCATCAAGCCGGCGGGGCTTCTGCTCACGGCCTACGTGCTCAGCGGCATCCTCGCCGGCGTCGCGGGCATCATGTCGGTGGGCAGCGTCATGACCGTCGACATCTCCCGCACCGGCTATCAGCTGGAGCTCGACGCCATCCTGGCGGTGGTCATCGGAGGGGCGTCCCTCGCCGGAGGGAAGTTCTCGCTCAGCGGCGCATTCGTCGGGGCACTGCTCATCGCGACGCTCGACAAGACCGTGTTGTTCCTCGGGGTCTCGTCGTCGGCGACCCCGGCCTTCAAAGCGATCGTGATCGTCGTGCTGTGCCTGCTGCAGTCCGAACGGGTGCGCAGCTGGTTCCGCACACGACGACGGGTCGTCACCGTCACTCCTGCCCAGGAAGCCATCAAAGAGGAGGCGAAGGCATGACCGCTCTGATCGCTGCCCCCGAGCAGCACGAGCGCGCGGATCTGGTGACCCGCGTCCGGCGGGTGGTTCTCGCGAATCCGTCCGTCCTCCCCACGATCGCATCGGTCGTCATCTTCGTCGCGATGGTCATCTACGGTGAGGTCGCCTACGGACGCGTGGTGCAGTTCAACACCCTGTCCAACCTGCTCATCAACAACGCCCACCTGATCGTCCTCGCCGTGGCGATGACGTTCGTCATCATCACCGGCGGTATCGACCTCTCCGTGGGATCGATCATCGCGTTCTCCTCGGTGGCGGGGGTGATGCTCGCCAATGCGGGCTGGAACGCTTACGCCGTCATCGCGGTGATGATCGGTGCGGGTGGGGCGTTCGGCCTGGTGTCGGGCATCCTGATCAGGTACTTCAACGTGCAGCCGTTCATCGCGACGCTGGCCATGATGTTCCTCGGCCGCGGACTCGCCTCGTTGCTCAGCACCACGCCCGAGCGGCTGGATGAGGACTCGCCGATCCGCTGGATCGGGGTGCAGCTGAAGATCATCGACGGCCCGAAGGTGAATGATCTCGTCATCACCCCGGCGGTGATCGTCGCGGTCATCGTCGTGCTCGTGGCCTTCTTCGTGCTGCACCGGACGCGCACCGGACGCACCGTGTATGCGATCGGCGGGTCGGAGAGCTCTGCTCTCCTGATGGGGCTTCCGGTCTGGCGGACCAAGGTCCTGGTGTACGTGATCAGCGGAGCGCTCGCCGGCCTCGCCGCGGTACTCTACACCGCCCGCCTCGGAACCGCGCAGAACATCACGGGAATCGGGTGGGAACTCGACGCGATCGCCGCCGCGGTCATCGGGGGCACGGTCCTCACCGGCGCCTACGGGTACGTCCTCGGCTCGGTGGTCGGGGCACTGGTCCTCGGTCTCATGAACGTGCTGATCACCCGTGACGGCGGTATCCCGCCCGAGATGACGACCATCATCACGGGTGGCATCCTGCTGGTCTTCGTTCTGCTGCAGCGCGTGGTGACGCGCAAACGGGAGTAGCCCCGTCTCTCCTGCCCCCCCCGGGCCGGGGGGCTCACACGTGGTCGCGCCAGGAGTGCTGCGGGGCGTAGCCCAGGACGCGGCGGGCCTTGTCGATCGACAGCAGGGTCTCGTTCGGAGCCACCGCGCGGGTGACGGGCACGTCGGGGAAGACCTCGGCGAGCAGCTCGGCGTTGGGCCGCGACATCACGGTGTCGGCCGCCGCGATGATGAACCGATCGAAGCCCACCGGCGCGTTCTCGAGCGCCCGCTCGATCGCCTGGGCCCCGTCGCGGGCATCGATGTAGCCCCACAGGTTCCACTTGCGGCGCAGCGCGTCGGTGTCGAAGTCGGGGAACTCCGCGTAGTCCTCCGGCACCATCACGTTGGAGAACCGCAGGGCCGTGATCGACAGCTCCGGGTGCCACCGCACCAGTTCGGTCGCGAGCTGCTCCTCGAGCGTCTTCACGAGCGAGTACACGGATTCCGGACGCGGCGGATACTCCTCGTCGACCGGCACGTAGGGAGGCGGCGCATCGAACGGCAGCCCCAGGACGGTCTCGCTCGAGGCGTAGACGATGCGACGGATCCCGAGCCGCACGGCGGCCCAGAACACGTTGAACGTCGCCGGCATGTTGTTGTGGAACGTGGCGACGTCGGTGCGGATGCCGGGGGCCGGGATCGCTCCGAGGTGCACCACCGCGTCGATGCCGTCGTGCGTGTCGTTCACCCCCGCGAACGCGTCGACGACCTGGCCGTAGTCCGTCAGATCGACCTGTACGAAGTCGGGCTCTCGGGCCCCCACCACGTCCATGCCGATGACCTCGTGGCCGCTCGCACGGAGTTCCCGTGCCACGACGCGTCCGAGCTTGCCCGTTGAACCGGTGAGAGCGATGCGCATGTCACCAGGGTGCCATGCTGACGGAGTGGCGGACGCCCACGCCGTACACTCGTCGGCGTGAGTGACACGAGCAACGGCCGCGGCCGATCCATCGGCGTCCGTGACGTCGCCGCCCGGGCCGGGGTGTCTCGTCAGACCGTGTCGCGCGTCTTGAACGACCACCCTGACGTCGCTCCCGAGACGCAGGAGCGCGTGCGAGCGGCCATGGCGGAGCTCGGGTACCGCATGAACAACGCCGCCCGGGCGCTGGGCACCCGACGGTCCCGGACTCTCGGGGTGCTGGCGTCGGACGCCCTGCAGTACGGTCCGTCGCGGAGTCTTGCCGCGCTCGAGGCGTCGGCGCGGGAGGCCGGCTACTGGGTGAGTGCCGCGTTCGCCGACGCGGCGGATGCGGAGGCCGTGGTCGCTGCGGTCGATCACCTCGTCGTGCAGGGTGTGGAGGGGATCGTCGTCGTCGCCCCGCACGCGCAGACACTTGAGGCGCTCGCCGCGCTCCGGATCGGGGTGCCCGTCGTGACCCTGCACTCGGCCGGGCTCGGTGAGACCGGGCTGTCGGTGGATCAGGTCGCGGGTGCGCGACTGGCGGTGGCCGCGCTCGCGGACGCCGGGCACACGCGGATCGCGCACCTCGCCGGGCCGACCGACTGGCTGGAGGCGGAGTCGCGCGCCGACGGATTC
>NZ_JRKC01000008.1:0-23172 GCF_000800925.1 Microbacterium sp. ZOR0019
CAGGCACGGCCGCGTCCGGCGCGGGCACGGGTTCCGGCGGTGGCGCAGGTTCGGGCGGCGCCGCAGGTGGCGGTGCCGGTGGCGTGGGTGCCTCCGGCGGAGTCTTCACCGGGATCGGCGCACTCGTGGGAGCGGGATCAGCGGCTCTGGTCGTGGCCGGCGTCGTCGCTGCGGCGACGATCCTCCCCGGACTCGCCGGAGCGAACCCGGAGACGTCGCTGCCCAGTGCCGGCGACACCGACCCGTCGTCGATCACCTCGGACGTCGGACCCGATGAGTCGATGACGCTCGAAGAGCCCGTCGTGATCGACGAGCCGGTCACCCCTCCGCCCGCGCCGGTCCCTCCTGTGGAGGAGACCAGGACGCCCGCCGCGGACGCAGCCCCACCGGTCGAGACCCCTCCGGTCGCTCCGGTGGCCCCGGTGGCTCCGGTCGTGCCTCCCGAGCCGGTCGACCCCGTGCCGCCGGTGGATCCCCCGGATCCGGAGGTCGCGGAGTACTCCGTGAACATCTTCGGCGCACCGGGCGCGACCGTCGAGGGATTGCTCGACGACAGCCCGGACGGCGGCGACACCATCGTCCTCGATGAGTTCGGCCAGGGGACGCTCGTCTTCTCACCGACCGTCGCGCAGAACGCCGATCCCGAGGCGACGAAGGTCACCGTCATCCACACTCTCTCGTCGGGAGAGTGGGCGGGATCGATCGACCTGCCGCTCCTGGATTTCAGCCGCGAGGGCGGCTACACGGGGATCCAGTTCCTGGGCGACTGGGAGATTCCGCCGACGGAGGAGCCGGACACCGAGGACCCCGCGACCGAGGAACCGAACGCCGAGGAGCCCCCGGCAGAGGAGCCCCCGACAGAAGAGACGCCGGTCGACGAGTCCACGAACGACACGACGCCGACGGACGACACGACGCCTGCCGACGAGACCCCCGTGGACCACGCGCCTGCCGACGAGGGGCCCACGGAGGCTACCCCGCAGGAGACGGACCCCGCCGCGGTCGAGCCTGCCGCGTCCACGGCTCCCGAATCCGCTGCGCCCGGCACCGGAGCAGCGGATGACTCCATGGCCCCGGCCGAGGACGCTCCCGCCGACGAATAGACTGGATCCATGCCCTCGGATTCCGCCCCCGTCCCCGGTGTCGACCGCCCGACCTTCTCCGTCCTCGACATCGTCCGCGCCGTCGTACTGGTCGTCGCCGTGGCCTCGCTCGCGCTGTGGGGCTTCGCCAGCTGGGACCTCCCGTGGAACATCATCGTCGGCATCGGGGCACCCGTCATCGTGGTCGTGATCTGGGCGCTGTTCCTCTCGCCACGGGCGGTCCTCCGTGTGCACCCGTTCCTTCGCGCCGCGGTCGAGCTGCTCATCTACGTCGGTGTGACCATCGCGTGGTGGTCGATGGGACAGGCCCTGATCGGCACGGCTTTCGCGCTCGTGGCCGTGGTGTCCGGGGTGCTCAGCGGTCGGCGCGCACTGTCGTGAGTGCCCTGTCGTGAGTGCCCTGTCGTGACTGTTCTGACTCTTCTGCGGGAGTCGCTCGGCGCGCTCATCGACACCGACGAGGCCTCGCTCGAGGAAGCCAGAGCCGATCGATCGGGCCACGCGGCCCCCGGACGCCCTCTCGCCGTCGTGCACGCGGAATGCGTCGAAGACGTCCAGAAGACCATGCGCATCGCCACCGAGACCCGTACGCCGGTCGTCGTCCGCGGTGCCGGGACCGGTCTGGCCGGCGCGGCGAACGCCGGCAGCGGCGAGATCGTGCTGTCCCTGCGGCGCATGACCAAGATCCACGAGGTGCGTCCCGACGACCTGCTCGCCGTCGTCGAGCCGGGCATCCTCAACGCCGACCTCAACACCGAACTCGCACGGCACGGGCTCTGGTGGGCGCCCGACCCCGCGAGCCGCGACATCTCCACGGTCGGCGGCAACATCGCCACCGGCGCGGGCGGACTGCTGTGTGCCAAGTACGGTGTCGTGCGCGATGCCGTGCTCGGCGTCGACCTCGTCCTCGCCGACGGCAGGCTGCTGCATCTCGGGCATCGCAGTGTCAAGGGCGTGACGGGACTCGACCTCACCGCGCTGGTCGTCGGCTCCGAGGGCACTCTGGGCGTGGTGGTCGGAGCGACGCTGAAACTGCGCAGGCTCGTCCCGGGCGAGACCTGCACGATCACCGCCACCTTCCCCGGCGTCCGCGCCGCTGCGGCGGCCTCCGCCGCGGTGACCGCCGCAGGCGTGCAACCGGCGATCATGGAGCTGATGGACGCGGCCAGCCTCGCGGCCGTGCACGCGTTGCTCTCGCTCCCCGCCCCCACGTCAGGGGCGGCCCAGCTGACCATCCAGACCGATGGCCCCGCGGCCGTCGCCGAGGCCGCCACGATCGCCGGGATCCTCCGCGCCCACGAGGGGGTCACGGTCGTCTCGCGCGACCGCGCCGAAGGGGAACGGCTGCTGGCGATCCGCCGGTCCATGCACGCCGCGATGGCGTCGCTCGGCACCACACTCATCGAGGACGTCTCGGTGCCGCGCAGTGCGATGCCCGCGATGTTCGACGAGATCGCGCGCATCGAGCAGGAGTACGCGCTGACGATCCCGACCGTGGCGCACGCCGGCGACGGAAACCTGCACCCGAACTTCCTCTTCGACGGTCCTGAGGCACCGCCGGAGGTCTGGGCCGCGGCCGACGAGTTGTTCCGCGCAGCGATCCGATTGGGCGGGACCCTGACCGGTGAGCACGGCATCGGGGTCCTCAAGCGCCGCTGGCTCGCCGACGAGCTGGGCGATGACCAGTGGCAGCTGCAGCGTCAGATCGCCGCGGTGTTCGACCCGCTCGGCATCCTCAACCCCGGGAAGGTCTTCAGCCCCGATGCCTGACATCCACGTGAGCGCGGCCGTGATCGCGGATGACGAGGGCCGGGTCCTGGTCGTGCGCAAACAGGGGACGACCCGGTTCATGCAGCCGGGCGGCAAACCCGAGCAGGGTGAGACGGCGGCGCAGACCCTGATCCGCGAGCTGCACGAGGAACTGGGGGTGCTGCTCGACGAGTCCGACCTCCGCCCCCTCGGCACCTTCATCTCCGCGGCCGCGAACGAGCCGGGTCACCGTGTCGTGGCCGAGGCTTTCGCCGCCTCCCTCGATCCCGGATCCGTGACAGTCCAGGCGGAGCTGGCCGAGCTGCGGTGGATCACCCCGAGCGATGTCGCGACACTTCCGCTGGCGCCCCTGAGCATCGAGCACCTGCTGCCGATCGCCTGGCCCCCGCTCGCGGACTGACCGCCTCCTCCGGCGTCAGATGCCCTGCCAGGCCGGCTTGTTCGCGAAGGTGTAGCGGTAGTAGTCGGCCAGGGCGAGGCGAGACGCCGCGGCCTCGTCGACGACGACCGTGGCGTGCGGGTGCAGCTGGATCGCAGAACCCGGGAGGAGCGCGGTGAGCGGCCCTTCGACCGCGCGGGCGACGGCGTCGGCCTTCCCCTCGCCGAACGCGAGCAGCACGAGGTGGCGCGCCTTCAGGATGGTGCCGAGCCCCTGCGTGATGCAGTGCATCGGCACGTCGTCGATCGAGTCGAAGAAGCGGGCGTTGTCTTCGCGGGTCTGCTCGGTGAGGGTCTTGACACGGGTGCGCGAGGCGAACGAGGAACCCGGCTCGTTGAAGCCGATGTGCCCGTCGGTGCCGATCCCGAGGATCTGCAGGTCGACACCGCCGGCGGCGTCGATCGCGGCCTCGTAGTCGTCACCCGCGTGCTGGATCGTCGCGAGCGCACCGTTGGGCACATGGATCCGCTCCGGATCGAGGCCGAGCGGCTCCACGACCTCGCGCGAGATGACCGACCGGTAGCTCTCCGGGTGCGCGGGATCGATGCCGACGTACTCGTCCAGGGCGAAGCCTCGCAGCTGCGAGAGATCACGACCGGCGAGCTGGGCGCGCAGAGCCTGGTACACGGGCAGCGGAGTCGATCCCGTTGCGAGGCCGAGGACGGCGTCGGCACGACGCTCGATCAGCTCCACGATCTCGGTGGCGACCAATGCGCCGGCGGCCTCGGCATTCTCGACGATGACGACCTCAGCCATGCGGGACGATCTCCTTCTCGGTGATGGATGCGCCGACGAGTGCGGCGCCGAAAGCGGCAGCGGGAGATCCCGCGGGGAGCAGTTCGATTCTCTCATCCAAGCGGAGCGACCGCATGAACGGTGACGCCTCCGCCCCCGCATGCAGCGCTGCGCGGACGCCGTTCTCGAGACGGTCACCGAGCGCGGTGAGCCCGCCCCCGATGATGACGGTCTCGACATCCGCCGAGAGCACGAGCACACGCACCGCGGCCGCAGCGCCGTGGTACAGATCATCGCGAAGGGCGGACGCCAGGGGATCGCCGGCGTCGGCGGCATCGAAGATGTCCCTGATCGGCAGCGCCCCCGGCCGCCCCCAGGCCTTGGCGAGTGCTCCCCCACCGCAGAAGGTCTCGACACAGCCGCGCTGCCCGCAGCCGCAGAGCCGTCCGCGCGGATCGACCGAGATGTGCCCGACCTCACCGGCCGTCCCGCGCGCACCGCGCCAGATGCGTCCGTCGAGCACGATCCCGGCCGCGACGCCGGTACCGAGATTCAGATATGCCATCGACCCGGTGACCCCGCTGAGCACGGCCGCCCCGAGGGCCGCCGCCTTCACGTCGTTCTCGACGCGGAAGGGCACTCCGAGGGCGCGCTCGGCCCGATCCGCGAGATCGAGCGACTCCACGCCGAGATTGACCGCGTGGACGACGCGCCCCGCTTCGGCGTCGACCAGCCCCGGGATCCCGATGCCGACGGAGCCGATGCGCGAGATCGGAAGACCGGCCTCGTCGGCGAGCGCGGCGACCGACGCCACGATGCTCTCGACGACCGCTTCCTCGCCCCATCCGGTCGGCCGGCGGTGGCGACCGATGATCTCGCCGGTGGCGTCGACGGCGACCGCGTCGATCTTGGTGCCGCCGACGTCCAGGCCCACTCGAATCTGCCGACCGGCTCGGTCGGCGGCTCCTGCACCCTTCATCGGATGCGGCTCCCCGTGGTGTCGGCGTCGGTGCAGGCGGACGTCACGACACTCCCAGCTGTCCGGAGAGCACCATCACCGCAGCACCGCGCAGGACGATGTCGTCCTGGTGCGTCAAGCGCACGATGACGTCTTCGAACACGCCCTCGAGGGTCCGTGCGTGGAGGGTCTCGATGGCGGCGTCGATCAGGATGCCGTCGAGCAGGTCGGCCGGACCGGACAGGACGACCTCGGACAGGTCCAGCGCGGCGACGATGGGGGCGATGGCGATCGCCATGCGGGTTCCGGCATCACGGAGGATGTCGTCGCGGGAGTCGGGGTCGGCAGCGATCGCGGCACCCAGGCGGCTGACGCTCAGCCAGGCCTCGAGGCAGCCGTCCTTGCCGCAGGCGCATCGCGGTCCGCCGTCGGTGCCGACGACGACGTGTCCGATCTCCCCCGCGGCGAAGCGGCTCCCGAGCAGCGGCTGGCTTCCGGTGATGAGACCGGCACCGACGCCGCGTCCGATCTTGATGAGCATGAAGTCAGCTTTGGCTTCGCCGAAGGTGTACTCGGCCAACACGGCGGCGTTGGCATCGTTCCTGGCGAGCACGGGAAGGTCGAGATCGACCCCGAGCTTCGCTTCGAGCGGGAAGTTCGTCCATCCGAGGTTCGGTGAGCTCAGCACGACCCCGTCCGGCCGCACCACACCGGGCGTGCCGATCCCGACGCCCAGCAACGGCTGGGTGGAGGCGGCGATGAGCGTCTGCGCAAGCTCGCGCAGCGCTGCATAGGCGGCTTCGCCGTCGGGCGACTCCGGGCGCGGCACCTCACGACGTTCGAGCACGTCGCCGTCGAGGCTCAGGACGGCACCGGTGAAGGCGCTGGGGCCGGAGAGATCGAGACCGAGGATCTGGTGACCGAAGCGGTCGATGTCGATGAGGATCGGCGGTTTGCCGGGGCCGACGGCCTCGCGGACGCCCATCTCGATGACGATGCCGTCTGCGATGAACTCGGCGACCAGGTCGGAGATGGTCACCCGGGTCAGCCCCGTCTCGCGGGACAGGTCAGCGCGGCTCATGGCTCCCGCGTGGTACAGCGTCTGCAGGACCAGGGCGCGGTTGTGTCCGCGCGCGTGCTCCGGAAGCACTTTCGAGCGGGACCGCAGGTGGCGCCCCGGGCCGAAGGCATGCGTGTTCACGCCGAGGTACTCCACCGGCGAGGCGGGACGCTGTTCATCCGAAACGGACATGTTTGTTAGTAGACCTTACGAACAAAATTTGTGCAACCTCTCCCCGCAGACCCGCGAGGAGGGTTACCGAAACGTTACATTACTTTCGATGCTCGACGGGAGTGCTCTCCGAGCGCTCCCTGAGACGGGCGACCAGGCCGGCGACGATCCCCTCCCTGGCCTCGATCGTGAGGGGCTTGCCGGGCACTCCCGGGCGACGCTGATCGGGCGTGGGCCCATCCAAGGGACGATACCGCACACCCGCGGCGCGCAGACGGCGCAGATGGGTCGGAAGGCGCCGAGCGAAGTCGGCGTACGGTGCCGGGTCGCCGCCCTCCCAGAGCCGTTCGGCGATCGCCGCGAGCCGCGGGAACATCGCGAAGTCGACACGGTCACGGGTGGGCAGATGCTCGCTCCACACGTTGGCCTGACCGCCCACCGCGCCCTCCTCGACGCGAAGCGTGTACGCGCGCTCGATCGTCAACGGCGGCCCCACCCTGATCGGCTCCTCCGCCGACTCCGATTGCGGGTAGTCGAGATAGGCCTCGAGGTCGGGACAGGCCACGACGGGGATCCCGCGCGACAGGGCAGCGCGCATCGCCACCGGCCCCCGCCAGGCGAGGATCCGCACGCCTTCCGGCACCTCGCCCTCGAGCACCTCGTCCCACGCGAGCGCCGTGCGCCCTCTGGCCCGGACGTGCGCGACGAAGTGCGCCGTGAACCACGGCTGCACGTCGTAGGGGGTGGCGAGTCCGAGTTCCGTCATCCGCGCGGCAGCCGCCGGGCTCTCCGCCCACTCGGTCACGGGGACCTCATCGCCGCCGATCCCGATCCACTCCGACGAGAACACCTCGCACAGGGCATCGATCGCCGCGCGCCCGAACGCCAGCGCGGCCTCGGTCGGCGCGAGGGTGCGGGGATTGACCCCGAAGCGCTCCCACGCGGAGACAGCCGGCTCGGCGACATCGACGTTGCCGAGCTGCGGGTAGGCGGCGAGCGCGGCCTGGACATGGCCGGGCAGCTCGACCTCCGGCACGAGCGTCACGAAGCGATCGGCCGCGTAGGCGACGAGCTCGCGCAGCTCTGCGGTCGTGTAATACCCCTCATGCACGCCCGGCTCGACGGTGGCGAGCGGACCATGACCGCGCTGCGTCGCTTCTCGGCGCGAGCCGACCTCGGTGAGCAGCGGGTAGCCGGGAACCTCGAAGCGCCACCCCTGGTCATCGGTGAGGTGCAGATGCAGGACGTTGAGGTGGTGCTCGGCGAGGAGGTCGATCACCCGACGCACCTCGTCGACCGGCCGGAAGTGCCGCGCCACATCGAGCATGACCCCGCGCCAGCCGTATGCGGGCGCCCCCTCCCACGCACCGGCCGGGATCAGCGCCGACTCCGCATCCGGATCGCGCAGCTGTCGCAGCACCGTGGCGCCCCGGAACACCCCGGCCGCACTCGCGCCCCGGACCTCGATGCCGTCGGCGTCCACGCGCACGCGGAAGGCCTCGTCGGCGATACGACCGTCCGACGCCGCCGCGGCGCCGAGGTCACCGTCGATGAGCAGCCGGATGGGTGCGGCGGCGGCATCGTGCCCTCCGCCGCCCAGCCGCGCGATCGCGGGGGCGACGTCCGGTGACCCGACGATCGGTGTCCCGCTCGTCCAGACGAAGCCGGGCTCCGCAGCATCGATGCGCGCCCGGACGCGGGGCACCGTCGACCGATGTGCCGCCGGTGGCATCCTCAGCGCCCGCCCCGGCGCGGCCCCCGTGGGTTCGCCGTCGGAGACCACGGCCACGCCGTCGACCAGCACCTCGACGATGCCCTGCGGAGCGGTGAAGGGGCTGTCGAAGGTGGCGCCCGCGGCGATCGTCTCCGGATCGAACAGCACCAGGTCGGCGATCGCTCCCTGCCGGATGACGCCGCGCGGGGCGTCTCCGCGGTCGAGGCCCAAGCGACGCGCCGGCGTCGCGGAAAGGTGCTGGACAGCTTCCTCCAACGTGAGGACTCCGAGCTCGCGCACGTAGTGTCCGAGGTACCGCGGGAAGGTGCCACGGCCCCGCGGGTGCGGTCGGGCGCCGATCAGGATCCCGTCGCTTCCGCCCGAGTGCTGCGGATGGCGCATGATCGCGCGGACGTTCTCCTCATCACCGATGTGCATCAGGATCCCGGTGGCACCGGCATCGTCGAGCACGGTGTCGAGCACGACATCGACGGGCCGTCGTCCGGCCGTCTCGGCGATCTCCGCCACCGTGCGACCGACAAGATCGGCGAGTGCGGGGTTCGCGGTGCCGGAGATCTGGATCTGCGTCCAGTCCGCCGTCTCGCCGTGGAACCCGTCGCAGCCGATGTCCTCGAGCTCTACGCGCACGGCTTCGCGGCCGGCGGCGTCGAGATCCGAGATGACACGCAGCAGGTCGCCCGTCGCTGCCAGCCTGCTCGGCAGCAGAGCCGCGAGCGTCGTCGCACCGGGCAGGTAGGGGTAGGTGTCCAGGGTCACGTCGACACCGTCGGCGATGGCCCCGTCGATCACTGCCAGCAGTTCTCCGGCGCGTCCCTTGTTCGGAGCGAAGTTCATCGTGGCGTGCGTGAGATGCACGGGGCAGCCGGTGCGGCGACCGATGTCGAGCGCCTCCCGGTAGGCCTCGAGCGCTCCCCCGCCGTAGCTGCGGGTGTGCGGCGCCCAGTATCCGCCGCGCTCGGCGACGACCCGGCACAGCGCCTCGAGTTCGGCCACGTCGGCATACATCCCGGGCGTGTAGGTGAGGCCGCTCGACATCCCGAAGGCGCCGGCGTCGAGAGCAGCGCCCAGCAGCTCCGCCATCGCGGTGATCTCCTCGGCGGTCGCCGGACGGTTCTCGTGACCGACCACCATCATCCGGAGGTTGCCCTGGGGCACGAGGACAGCGGCGTTCGCGACCGTCGCCGCGTCGATCGCGGAGAGGAGGTCGTCCATGGTGCGCCAGGGCGTGTCGGCGGGCATCCCGTTCCATCCGGCGATCTGGCCCGGGATGACCGCGGCGGTGGCGTCGTCGAGCGGCGCATAGCCGAGACCGTCCTGGCCGAGGACCTCGGTCGTCACGCCCTGCCGGATCTTCGCGTCGTGGGCGGTGCCGCTCAGCACCGCGAGCTCGCTGTGGGCGTGCATGTCGATGAATCCGGGGGCGAGCACGAGACCGCGCGCGTCGATCTCGATCGCCCCGTCCGGAAGGTCGAGGACATCGTCCGGCTCGGCGACCGGCAGGACCGCGACGACCCGGGCCCCTTCGACCGCCACGTCGGCAACGAAGCGGGCGGCACCCGTCCCATCGACGACCGTCGCTGAGCGATACACCCGCACCAGCCCGACCGCAGCCTTCTCCGCGCTCAGAAGCATGTCGCGACCGCTCCGATCACGCGAGGATCAGCGGCGTCGGGATCGTCGATGACCGCGACCACCCGCCACTTGTCGAACGCCGTGCACGGGTGTGAGAGACCGAGACGCACGACGTCGCCGACGTCCACCGCCGCGCCGTCCGCGAGATGGAGGAAGGCGTGCTGGTCGTTCAGGGCGGTGATCTCCCCCTCGACGGACTGCGGCACGGGCAGGTCGAGATCGAACGGCACATCCCGCCGACCCGCATCGAGCAGGGCGAGTCCGTCCTCCGGCTGCGACACGACGCGGGACCAGGCGTGCATCGCGGAGCGAAGCGGCGCGGTACCGGTCACGGGGCCGAACGGGGACATCCGCGAATAGAAGCCGTCGTCGTGGATCTGGAACGCGCCCGAGCGGAGGACGACATCCGCCGCGGCTCCCGCGGAGGAAAGCACAGCCGCCGCGCGGTCGGGAAACGCGCTGCCGCCGGCACTGAGCACGGGCCGGATACCTTCGGGGTACTCCACCCTCGTATGCAGCGCGACCAGGGTCCGGAGGTAGGCGTCGACAGCCTCGATGGACGCGTCACTGCGATCCGGTCCGAAAGGTCCCTCGTAACCCGTGACACCGGCGAGCCGGAGACCGGGGGCGTCCGAGATCGCCTGAGCGATCCGCTCCCCCTCCGCCACGGTCCGCGCGCCCGTACGGCCGTGGGTGTCGCCCAGCTCGACGAGGACATCGAGCGGTCGTGCCGCATCACCCATCCCCGCCGCCAGGATCTCGACCCCGGCGAGCGAGTCCGCCCCGCACAGGACGCGCAGATCCTCGTCGGCGGCGAGCAGCTCACCGAGTCGACGCACGGCGGCGCGGTCGGTGACGGCGTTGGCGATCAGGACGGTCGGGACGCCCGCGTCGATCGCCACCTCGGCCTGCCACGGCGTGGCGACCGAGATGCCCCATGCCCCCGCGTCGAGGAGCCGCTGCCAAAGCGCCGGCGCCATCGTGGTCTTGCCGTGCGGGGCGAGCAGCACCCCCTTCTCCTTCGCCCAGGCGAACACGGTCTCCTCGTTGTGCCCCAGCGCCTCCTCGTGCACCGTGAGCACCGGGGTGACCAGATCGGAGAGGCGCAGTCCGGCATCGGGCACCTCCGAGAGACGGAGTCCCGCGGCGCGTGCCGGGAAGCCCTTCGTCCAGGCGCCGAGAACGGGATCCGGAATTTGTAGAGGCATCTAACAAGGCTACTAGGCTGGCGGCATGACCGCGAAGATCCGAGTTTCCACCGACGCCGCCCCCGCCCCCGCCCACACCTTCTCCCAGGGGATCCGCAAGGGTCCGTTCGTGCAGGTCTCCGGGCAGGGCCCCGTCGACCCGCAGACGAACGAATACCTCCACCCGGGGGACGTCGCCGCGCAGACCACTCGCACCCTCGAGAACGTCAAGGCGATCGTGGAGGCATCGGGCGCGACCTTCGATGACGTCGTGATGCTGCGCGTCTACCTCACCAAGCGCGAGGACTTCCCGATCATGAACGACGCCTACGGTGCGTTCGTCACGGCACACACCACGAGCGGCGTGCTCCCCTCGCGCACCACCGTCTTCACCGGCCTGCCGCGGGAGGAGATGCTCGTCGAGATCGACGGCATCGCCATCATCGACTGACCCCCGGAGCGCGGGGGGCGACGATACCACGGACCGTTGCCTCCCCGTTACCTCCCATCCCGTACCATTGATCCCCAGGACACGTTTGAGAACCGGGGGGTGAAGTTCGTGACCGATCTGATTTCTGCGCCGGGCGCAGCCGAGGCGCACGGAGACGACTCCGCCCCGACAGCCGTGCTCACGCCGTCAGACGCGCCGACCGACGCCGTGCCGCCCACCACCGGCGAGCAGCCGCTGGCCTGGGCTCCGATCGAACCGGCCCCCAAGAAGCGGCACCTCGGCCTCTGGGTCGGCATCGGTCTCGGCACCGTCGCTCTGGGCGCAGGCGCCGCATCCCTGGTCCTCATCGCACCGGGCACCACCGTCGCCGGAGTGCCGGTCGGATGGATGACGCCGGGCGCTGCCGCCGAGGCCGTCAGCACGCAGATCGCTCAGACCGAGGTCACCCTGACGGGTGCGGGAGAAGACACCGTGCTCACCGGCGCAGACCTCGGCGCCACGGTCGACGCCACCGCGCTCGCCGACACCGCTTTCGCAGAGCGTCCGCTCTGGAATCTCGGCATGTGGATGGGCGATCCCGTCCCGGGCGAGATCACCCTCGATGCCGACACCGCGTCCGCGGCGCTGCGCAGCGCCGTTCCGACGAGCTTCGACGATCCGGTGGACGCCGGTGTCGTGTTCGACGCGGCCGCCGGCACCTACGTCATCACCCCGTCCGAGGCCGGCACCGGAATCGATGTCGACGATCTCAATGCCGCCTTCGCCGACGCGGTCGCCGGCGGGAGCGCGACGTTCGACTACCCGGGTGGTCCTGCCGAAGCCCTGCCCGCCGTCTCCGACGACGACGCCACGGCCACGGCCGCCTCCCTCAACACCATGCTGTCGACCGTCGGCTTCTACGTGGGCGACGAACGCACCGTCCCCGTCGCGCCGGCGGTCGCCGCCAGCTGGCTCACCGTGATCGATGAAGACGGCCAGCTGCGCATCGAGGCCGACCCCGCGACCATCCAGGCGACCGTCGACACGCTTCCCGGACTCGTCGACCGCGCTCCGGTCAACGCCACGAACATCGTCGACTCCGGCGGCACCATGCTCCGCGCCGAGCGGGAGGGCGTCGCAGGCCGCGCGCTCGGTGACACCTCAGACGTCGCGGCGGAGTTCGCTCAGCAGCTCGCCGCGGGCGACGGCGTCTACAAGCTCACGGTCACCGAGACCGCATTCGAGACGGTCAACCTCTTCCGTCGTATCGAGATCAACCTGAGCCAGCAGCGCACGTACCTCTTCGAGAACAACGAGGTCGTCAAGTCCTGGGCCGTCTCCACCGGTCTTCCGGGCACCCTGACCCCGGCGGGCAACTTCCGGGTGTTCGCACACACGGCGATGCAGGACATGGGTTGCTTCGAGGGCGCGCCCTACTGCACGGAAGACGTGCCGTGGATCACCTGGTTCGCCCCGAACATCGGCTTCCACGGCACCTACTGGCACAACAACTTCGGTCAGCGGATGAGCCACGGCTGCGTCAACCTGCCGATCGATCTGGCCAAGTACGTTTACGACTGGTCCCCCGAGGGCCTCGAGATCTCCGTCTACTACTGATCCGCACGCACCGCTGATCCGCGCGGTACGCCTGTGCCTCCTCAGCCCCCTCGCCCGCCTTGTGCGCGCCGGCCGCGCAGAGGCATGACCGAACCACACGTGCATGACCCCGCCCCCGGACCGGGTCATGCGTGTGGCCGGGGATCATGCATCCGGAAAGAAACAGGGACAGGAAAGGGGGCGGATGCCGACGCATCCGCCCCCTTTCCCGTGGATCAACGCAGGGCGTCGACGATGCCGTTCAGCGTCACGGACGGGCGCATGACAGCGGAGACGAGGGCGTCATCGGGACGGTAGTAGCCGCCGATCTCCACCCGCGCGCCCTGCACCGCGTTGAGCTCGGAGACGATCTTCTCCTCGTTCTCGGTGAGCGTCGCGGCGATGGGGGCGAAGGCCGCAGCGAGTTCGGGGGCCTTCGTCTGCTTCGCGAGCTCCTGCGCCCAGTACAGGCCCAGGTAGAAGTGGCTCCCGCGATTGTCGATCGTTCCGAGCGCGCGTCCCGGCGAACGGTCCTCTTCGAGGAAGGTTCCGGTCGCGGCGTCGAGGGTCTCGGCCAGCACCCGCGCCTTCTCGTTGCCCGTACGGTCGGCGAAGTGCTCGAGCGAGGCGGCCAACGCGAAGAACTCGCCCAGCGAGTCCCAGCGCAGGTAGTTCTCCTCCACCAGCTGCTGCACGTGCTTGGGTGCGGAGCCTCCCGCCCCCGTCTCGAACAGTCCACCGCCGGCGAGGAGCGGCACGATCGAGAGCATCTTGGCGCTCGTGCCGACCTCGAGGATCGGGAACAGGTCGGTCAGGTAGTCGCGCAGCACGTTGCCCGTCACCGAGATGGTGTCCAGGCCGTGGCGCATGCGCGCGAGCGTGTAGCGCGTGGCTTCCTCGGGCGCGAGGATCGTGATCGTCAGCCCCTTGGTGTCGAGCGTCGCGAGCCCCTGGTGCACCTTGGCGATGATCTGCGCGTCGTGCGAGCGGTTGGCGTCGAGCCAGAACACCGCGGGGTCGCCGGTGGCACGGGCACGCGAGACCGCGAGTCGGACCCAGTCCATCACCGGGATGTGCTTGGTCTGCGTCGCGCGCCAGATGTCGCCCTTGCCGACCGTGTGCTCGATGACGACGGTGCCCTCACTGTCGAGCACCTGGACGATGCCGTCCGCCGCGATCTCGAAGGTCTTGTCGTGACTGCCGTACTCCTCGGCCGCCTGCGCCATCAGCCCCACGTTGGGAACGGTGCCGATCGTGGCGGGGTCGAGCGGACCGTTGGCGATCACGTCGTCGATCACGGCCTGGTAGACGCTCGCGTAGGAGGAGTCGGGGATGACGGCGAGAGTGTCCGCCTCTTCCCCGTCCTTGCCCCAGAGCTTGCCGCCGTTGCGGACGAGCGCGGGCATCGACGCGTCGACGATCACATCGCTCGGCACGTGCAGGTTCGTGATGCCCTTGTCGGAGTTCACGTACGACAGGCGCGGCCCCTCGGCGATGGCCTTGTCGAAGGCCGCGGCGATCTCTTCGCCCCCCGCGACGTTCGCGAGTCCGCTGAGGATCGATCCGAGGCCGTCGTTCGCGCTGAGCCCGGCAGCGGCGAGCTGATCGCCGTACTGCGCGAACACGTCGGCGAAGAAGGCCCGCACCACGTGACCGAAGATGATCGGGTCGCTGACCTTCATCATGGTGGCCTTGAGGTGCACCGAGTAGAGCACGTCGTCGGCCTTCGCGGCCGCCAGAGTGTCGGCGAGGAACGCGTCGAGCTCCGTGGCTGAGAGGAAGGTCGCGTCGATGATCTCGCGCGGCAGGACCTTCAGTCCTTCCTTGAGCACCGTGACCGTGCCGTCTTCCGCGGTGTGACGGAAGCTGAGCACGTCGTCGTGGGCCGCGACCCAGGAACGCTCGTTGTGCTTGAAGTCGTCGTGGCCGAGGGTCGCGACACGGGTCTTCGATCCCGCAGCGAACGGCTTGTTGCGGTGCGGGTGCTTCTTCGCGTAGTTCTTCACCGCGAGAGGAGCGCGGCGGTCACTGTTGCCCTCACGCAGCACCGGGTTCACGGCGGAGCCCTTGATGCGGTCGTAGCGGGCCCGGACGTCCTTCTCCTCGAGCGACGACGGCTCGTCCGGGAAGTCCGGGATGTCGTAGCCCTGCGCCTGCAGCTCGGCGATCGCGCCCTTGAGCTGGGGAATGGACGCCGAGATGTTCGGCAGCTTGATGATGTTCGCCTCGGGGAGCGTGGCGAGTCCGCCCAGTTCCGCGAGCGCATCGCCGACCTGCTGCTCCGGCGAGAGCTTCTGGGGGAAGGCGGCGAGGATGCGTCCTGCCAGCGAGATGTCGCGAGTCTCGACCTCGATGCCTGCCTGGCCGGTGTAGGCCTGGATGATCGGCAGGAACGAGGCGGTGGCGAGCGCCGGCGCTTCGTCCGTGTGCGTGTAGATGATGGCGTCGTCGGTCACCAGGTGGTTCTCCGCTCTGATAGTCAATTTGTCTCGACACCAAGATACCTGAGTGGCTCTGACCGCGTGGCCGGACCGGTGCCGCCGACGCCTCCCGGGCATGATGCGCGAGCACGCCGAAGTGAAATGTTCCGCGGGGACGTGTGCCTCCGCGCCGGAGGGGTTAGCCTGGGTGCATGTCCGAACTGCGCATGGTCGAACTCTCCGCTGCGACGATCGTCGCCGTGAACAACCTGTCGCTCAAGCCCGGACAGGAGCAGTTCCTCGCTCCCGTCTCGTACGGGATCGCGGCCACGGTCATCAATCCGAAGACGTCCTGGCAGCGGGTGATCCTCGACCGCAACGAGGTCGTCGGCTTCGTCAGCGCGAACTTCGACGACGAAGCGCCGGAGGAGCACTTCCGCTCCGTGCTGTGGCGCATCAACGTGGACGCCGACGATCAGGGACGCGGCGTCGGCCGGTATGCGGTCGAGTCTCTCATCGACGAAGCCCGCGAACGTGGTGTCGACCACGTCAACGTGATCTACGAGGCCGGAGAGGGCGGTCCGGAGACGTTCTTCCACCGCGTCGGGTTCACGCCCGTCGGCGAGACCGCCTACGGCGAGGTCATCGCCGAGATCCGAGTCACGCCCTAGACCGGCGGCGGGGTCTCGAATCCCCTCCCCCATCGAGACCTCGTCGCCCTCGGCTGCGGGACCGCTCCCACGCACCTTCGGGGCCGCGTGCGCCTCGCGTGGTCAGCGATCGCTGCGGGGCGGGTCTCCGCGGCGCCCTCGCGAGGCCCAGTTGGTCAGCGCCGAAGCCGCAGAGGCCGCCGCTCGTTCGATCGCCTCGGTCGAACGAGCGATGGCATCCTGAGCCGCGTCCTGCCACGCGGGCGCCGCCGGCACCTCTCCCGCCTTGACCCGGGCCGCGTGCTCGGCGACCTCGAAGGCACTCGCGAGCGCCGCCACCGCATCCCGGTACGCGGCGAACTCGGCGGGTGTCGGCCGATCCCCGAGCCCGCGTCGGAGCTCGCTCGCCCGCTCCGACGCACGCAGATACGCGACCGTCGCCGGCTGCTTGACGTCGGTCATCTCGGGATAGGCGATCTGGCGCGCGGGGTCGGTCTCATAGACCATCCACCGGGCGACCACCGCATCATGCGTGGAGCGCAACCGGTCGAGGGGACGGGGAGCGGAAGCCGCGGGAACAGCGGCTCTTGCGGCGTGGAGCCTCGCCTGCTTGGCCTTGACGTCGGCCGCACACGCTTTGGTGTCGCGCTCGACGTCACGCAGCATGCGTCGGGAACTCGCGACCTGATCGGGGGACGCCCGCCTCGCCGCACGCTCCGCCACGACCCTGGCATGATCGGCGCGGGCGACCTTGAGCGCCGCGCGCCGCTCGACGAGTGCAGCCTGGGCCATCCGGAGGTCGTGCCGCGCCGCATCGACCTCGAGACGCCGGCCGCTCATGGTGCTCCGCCTGCGCAGGCCGATCCAGCCGACCGTTCCTGCCGCGGCCGCGGTCGGCGCGAGCCACCACCACTCGGCGGCGAGCAGCAACGGGTCCATGATTCGATGCTACCGAGCCTGCGCGTCCGCCGAACCCCGTGCCCGGAGGCTCCGACACGGACCTCCCCCGCTGCGGGCTCGGGGCGTGCCCGGGTCCGCAGCGGAGGAAGCGACGACATCATCAGACCAGTGTGCCCTGCCACGCTGCGTGCAGCTGGGCGAACTTGCCCGTGCCGCCGATCAGCGCCTCGGGACTGTCGTCCTCGATGATCTTCCCGTGCTCCATCACCAGCACCCGGTCGGCGATCGCGACGGTCGAGAGGCGGTGCGCGATGATGATCGCCGTGCGGTCCTTGAGCAGCGTCTGCAGCGCGTCCTGGATGAGACGCTCCGACGGGATGTCCAGCGATGCCGTCGCCTCATCGAGGATCAGCACCGCCGGGTCGGCCAGGAACGCCCTCGCGAACGAGATGAGCTGACGCTGCCCCGCAGAGACCCGCCCACCGCGCTTGTTCACATCGGTGCCGTACCCGTCCGGAAGCGACGAGATGAACTCGTCCGCCCCGACGGCCTTCGCCGCCGCACGGATCTCCTCGAGCGAGGCATCCGGCTTCCCGAGGGCGATGTTGTCGGCGACCGTGCCGCTGAACAGGTAGGCCTCCTGCGTGACCATCACGATCGCGCGGCGGAGGTCCTTCGGGTGCAGTGAGCGCAGGTCCACTCCGTCGAGTGTGACGCGTCCTTCCGAGGGGTCGTAGAACCGCGAGATCAATTTGGCCAGCGTGGATTTGCCCGCGCCCGTCGTGCCCACCAGAGCGATCGTCTCGCCGGCGGGGATGTCGAGCGAGAAGTTCGGGAGGATCGTCTTCTCGCCGTTGTAGCCGAAGGTCACCTCGTCGAACCGGATGTGGCCGCGGGACTCCCAGAGGTCGACCGGCTTCTCGGGGTCCGGCACCGTCGGCACCTCTTCGAGCACACCCGACACCTTCTCCAGCGCAGCCGTCGCCGACTGGTAGGAGTTCAGGAACATCGCGATCTCCTGCATCGGCGCGAAGAAGTTGCGCACGTAGAGCACCGCCGACAGCAGCACGCCCACCGTGAGTGCGCCTTCGGAGACACGGATCCCACCCCAGAGCACCACGATGCCGAGGACCAGCGCGGCGACGCCCATCAGCCCGGGCTCGAACGTCCCGAACAGCAGCATCGATCGACGGTTCACATCGCGGTAGTCGCCCGCGATCTCCTGGAACGCCTTGTCGTTGCGCGGCTCCTTGCGGAAGGCCTTCACGGCGCGGATACCGGTCATGGTCTCGACGAACTGCACGATGACCTTCGCGCTGATCACGCGCGACTCGCGGTAGACGAGCTGCGAGCGCGAGTAGAACCAGCGCATCAGGTAGAACAGCGGCACGCCGCCGATCGCGAGGATCAATCCCGACTGCCAGTCCCAGATGCAGAGGGCGATGAAGGTGAACACACCGAACAGCACGCCGGAGACGAGCTCGTTCAGTCCGCCGTCGAGGAGTTCCTTGATCGAGTCCAGGTCACTGGTCTGGCGCGAGATGATGCGGCCGGACGTGTAGGACTCGTGGAACTCCAGGCTCAGGCGCTGAGTGTGCAGGAAGATGCGCTTGCGCAGATCGAGCAGCACCGCCTGGGTGAGCTTGGCGGCGATGATCACGTACCAGGCGATCAGCACCGCGGCCAGCGCTCCGGCGAGCAGGTAGATGCCGCCGATCATGAAGGTCGGCATCCAGTCGGCCTGCTTCACCGCGGCCGGCAGCGCACGGTCGAGCCCGATGCTGATCAGGATCGGTCCGGCGACCTGCAGCGCGGTCGAGACGATCAGCACCGCAGCGGCCAGCACGATCTGCAGCTTCAGCGGGCGGACCAGGGAACCGAGCAGTCGGAGGGACCGACGACGGATCTCCTTGCTCTCCTCGCGGGTGTACTCGGAACGGTCCTCGTTCTGGGTTCCGGTGATGGCGGAGCTCATCGCTGCACCTCCTTCTCGATGATCGGGTCTTCGTCCGCGGCCTGCTTCGCGAGTCCCTCACGGACCTCTTCGGCGACCGCGAGCTGCTCGTCACGGATGATCGGGATCGCTCCGGTCCGCGCCGCCTCCTCCGCTTCCAGGCTGGAGATGACATGCCGATAGTGCCGGCTCGTCTTCAGAAGCTCGGAGTGCGTGCCGACCGCGGTCACGCGGCCACTCTCGAGCAGGGCGACCCGGTCCGCGAGTGCCACCGTCGACGGGCGGTGGGCGACGATCAGGGCCGTGGTGTCGGCGAGGACGTGCCGGAGCGCCTCCTCCACGAGCGCCTCGGTGTCGACGTCGAGCGCCGACAGCGGGTCGTCCAGCACCAGCACCTTCGGCTTCGCCGCCACCGCGCGGGCGAGGGCGAGCCGCTGACGCTGACCACCGGAGAGGCTGAGCCCCTCCTCACCGATCACGGTCTCGACGCCCTCGGGGAGCGCATCGACGAACGACGCTTGAGCGACCTCGAGGGCTTCGCGGAGCACCCGCTCCCCCTCTTCGCTGTGCACGTCGAGTTCGGCGCGGCCGAGCAGCACGTTCTCGCGGACGGTCGCCGAGAACAGCGTCGCGTCCTCGAACGCCATGGCGATGTGCTGGCGGAGCTCGGCGAGCGGGAGGTCTCGCACATCGACGCCGTCGAGCGTGACCCTTCCCCCGGTCACGTCGTACAGACGCGTCGGGAGCGTGGTGAGCGTGGTCTTCCCGCTGCCGGTGAGCCCGACCAGCGCCATGGTCTCCCCGGGACGCAGGACCAGGTCGATACCGTCGAGCAGATCCCGCTCGTGCGAACCGGCGTCCTGGTAGCGGAAGTGCGCGTTCTCGAACGCGAGTTCTCCGCGCGGATGCGCGATGTGCACCGGGTTCTCCGGGTCGGTGATGGTGTTGGTCTCGGAGAAGATGTCGAACACGCGATCGGTGGCCGTGCGGGCGTCGAGCATGAACGAGAACAGGAAGCCGATCGACTCGATGGGCCAGCGCAGCACGACGGCCATCGCGAAGAAGGCGAACAGCTGAGCCTCATCGATCTGCCCCTGCGAGATCAGCCAGATCCCGGACATCAGGCTGAGACCGAACGCGATCTGCGGCATGAGGTCGAGCCAGAACCAGATCGACGCGATCGCGCCGGCCTTGCTCATCTCGGTCTCGCGCAGGGTCTCGGCCTGGCGGCTGAAACGGCTGAGCGCATGCTTTCCGCGCCCGAACGCCTTCAGCACACGGATGCCGTGCACGCTCTCCTCGACGCTGGTCGCGAGATCGCCGGCCTGATCCTGGCTGCGACGGGTCAGGGCGCCGTAGCGCTTCTCGAACAGGTAGCCGCGGATCCACAGCGGGATCGCGGTCACCAGGAAGATCGCACCGAGCAGCCAGTGCCACCGGAACAGCAGGATCGAACCGATGATGATCGTGAGCACGTTGACGACGAGCAGGACCAACCCGAATGCGAGCCAACGACGGATGAGACCGATGTCCTGCATCATGCGGCTGAGCAGCTGACCGGAGCCCCAGCGGTCGTGGAACGACACCGGAAGGGTCTGCAGGCGCGAGTAGAGCTCCGTGCGCATCTTGTACTCGACCTCGGTCGAGGGATTGAGCACGAACTGACGACGCAGCCAGACCATCAGCGCTTCGCCGAGGGCGAGCGCGAAGACGGCCGCGGCGCCCCAGACGATCGCGCTGATCTCTCCGGACCGGACCGGACCGGAGATGATCTGCTCGAGGACGATCGGGATCATCAGGGCGATGAGCGCGGCGATGAGCGCACTGGCGGCACCGCCGGCGAGCCGCCAGATGACGGGCTTCACGAAGGGCTTCAGGCGCCACAGTGCAGCCGGGGTGGAAAGAGTGGAGGAAGGCGAGGAGTTCTGCGCGGAAGGCGAGGAGGACATGTCTCTCAGATGAGTTTCGTATGGAAAGCGAGTGCGAGTGGGGTCGGATGCGAGAGCGGACTCATGGAGTCCGCTCTCGCATCCGGTGCGGAAGAAAGGGAGCGGGGCGGCGCTAGAGGAGCGGCCGTGCCGGGTTCGAGCCGAGAGCTGCGATCCGCGCGGTGGCGATCGATGTCATGGTGTCCTCCTCAGGGCTCGGCGGTGTCGTCCGGTCGGCGCGACAGCCCACCAGCCTATTGCTGTGAACCAGCTGGACGCAAGAGTCATTCCCGATTCGTCGAGGGAGGTTCGACGAACCGGGAAGAGCCCGCGACCGCCGTCGACTCACACGCCGATCGACTCCCGCGCCAGCAGGCTCTCCTTCACGCTCAGTCCCCAGGCGAATCCGCCGAGACTGCCGTCCGTCCGCAGCACCCGGTGGCAGGGCACGAAGAGCGCCGGGGCGTTGCGTGCGCAGATCGACGCCGCCGCCCGGACGGCGTTCGGGTTGCCGAGCCGTGCAGCGAAGCCGGTGTAGGTGAGCGGAGCGCCGGGTTCGATCGCACGCAGAGCCGACCATCCCGCGAGTTGGAGCGCGGTGCCGGTCTGCGCGACCGCGACCGCGTCGATCGCCGACAGATCGCCGCCGTAGTAGGCCCGCGCCGCGGCTGCCGCGTCGGTCTCGCCCTCGCGCACATGCACGGGACGGTTCGCCGCCGAGAGCCGCCCGAGGATCGCCTCGACATCGGAGGTCCACCCGGAGGCGAGCACGCGCTGCCGGTCGTTGGTGAGGATCGTGAAGGCCCCGTCCGGGGTGTCGATGGTCTGGATGAGGGCGGTCATGAGGTCTCCTTCGAGGTCGTGTGATCGGTGCGAGCGGGACGCGTCGGGGGTGCCGCACGCCGAGTCCTCGCCGGGCGCACCGGCGCGGCGCGCCAGAGGTGTGCGCTGAGGTAGCTGCGCCAGGGAGCCGCGCGCTCCGCCCAGGCGGTGAGCGCCCGCGCCTCTCCGGGGATGCCGGAGGCCGCCGCGCCCGCCCGCAACGCGACATCGCCGGGAAGAAGGATGTCGGGGTCACCGAGAACCCGCATGCGCACGTAGTCAGCCGTCCAGGGTCCGATGCCGGGCAGCGCCAGGAGCCGCTCACGCTGCATCGGACCGTCGTCACCGACCGTGAGGGTGAGCGAGCCGTCGGCGAGGGCGGCGGCAGCACCCGTGATCGCCCGGATGCGCGCGGCCGGGCCACGGAGCACCTCGGCGCCGTGCTCCGCGATGGCCGCCATGGTCGGGAACAGCAGCCCGTCGTCGGTCCGCTCCCCCAGGGCCTCGGTCAGCGCCGTCAGCGCCGTGCGGGCGGCGACCACGGTGATCTGCTGCCCGATCATGGCGCGGATGAGCATCTCATGGGGGTCGGCCGATCCAGGCACCCGGATGCCCGGCGTGCGGGCCACGAGCGGGGCGAGCTCGGGATGTGCGGACAGCGCCTGATCGATCGCCAGCGGATCTGCGTCCAGGTCGAAGATGCGACGCACGGTCGAGACCAGCGGTGCCAGGTCCCCGAGCCGGGCCACCCGAGCACGCAGATGCACGCCCGATCGCTGATCCTGCCGCACCTCGAACCAGGCCGCACCTCCGGCCATGCGCAGGTGCCGGGAGAACGACGACTCGGAGACCGCTTCGACGCCGGGCACCGCACGCGCCGCCATCCAGGCGAAGATGCCGCTCGCGTCGAGCGGACCACGGTACGGCAGCACGAGGTCGATCGCCCCGGGGGCTGACATGGCCGGCGTCCGGCGTCGTGCGCGGAGCTCGCCGGGGGTGAGGTCGAACACCTCACGGATCGTTTCGTTGCACTGCCGAATGCTGGCGAAGCCTGCCGAGAAGGCCACATCGGAGATCGGCATGTCGGTGCCGACCAGCAGCATCCGCGCCGTGTGCGCGCGATGCGCCCTCGCGAGGGCCAGAGGCCCGGCCCCCAGTTCGGCGCTGAGCAGACGGGTGAGGTGCCTGCTCGAGTATCCGAGACGCGCGGCCAAACCGGGGACGCCCTCCCGTTCCACGACACCGTCGGAGATCAGCCGCATCGCCCGCGCCGCGGTGTCGCCGCGCAGGTTCCAGTCCGGTGATCCGGGAGCAGCTTCGGGCAGGCACCTCTTGCACGCGCGATAGCCCGCTTCGTGTGCAGCTGCACTGGTCGGGTAGAACGTCACGTTCTGCGGTCGGGGCGTGCGCGCGGGGCAGCTCGGGCGGCAGTAGATCCCGGTCGAGCGCACGGCCGTGACGAACTGCCCGTCGAAGCGGGTGTCTCGGGCGCTGATCGCACGATAGCGCTCGTCGAAGTCGGTCACGGGGAAGCTCATGCCTCCACCCTGTCACGACCCACCGACCTCGACTGGCGGAAATCGGACATGGCTGTGGAACACTCCGTTGCCGAGACCCCCGCGCACCGCCGAGACCCCCGCCTGCACACGTCGACAGGCGGGGGTCTCGGCGGGCAGCGGGGG